>CAZLEC010000116.1:0-10081 GCA_964558245.1 uncultured Burkholderiales bacterium
CCGTCAAGTCGTCACGCGCGGCCTGATAGGTCAGCCGGCTGTTGGCCTCCTGCAGCTGAACCGTCGCGTCGCTGTTGCTCTCCTTGAGCTGCAGCTCGCTGATCACGAGGCTGTGCACCTCGTGATGCAATGACGTCATCACGCCGAAGTAGATCGGCACCGCGCACGCGAGCAGCACGGTCGCACGATCGCCGGATACGAAGAACGCGACCGACACCACGCCGAGCATCGGGATCTGGCACGCGAAGTAGTAGAGGCGCCGGGCCGCCGCGCCCACGACCTCCGTTGCCGACACCCCGACCACGAACAACAGGTACACGGCGCGGAGGTCGGTGTGGTTGGCGTCGGGCAGCGCGATCACCGCCATCGAAGCCCACGCGAGGCCGGTCAGCACCGCACTGAACGGCCCGAACCAGTAGTTGTGCAGCACCCGGCCGCGCTTGCGCTGCCCCAGGTACCAGATGCTCCCGATGAACGTGGCGATGTCGGCGACCGAGACGAACAGGACGAACGCGATGCGGTTGGGCATCGGGACCGAATTGCCGATGATCAGCGCCAGCAGGATCGACGCCGGGATCCCGGTCAGGGCGCTACGCCGGAGCGCGCGATTCACCTGGTCGTCACACGCCAGCCGTACCTCCGCGCTGAGAGAGCTCCCCTTCACCTTTTTGATATCGGTCCCAAACCCGCCGCCTTGACCGCGCCTGTGCGCGCGATCCGCCAAACACGGGGGATGTGACTAAGTTCGCCGGTCGTGCGGCTCCTCGAACGGCGTTGGGTCTACGGGCACCTCTTGGCGCTGTTCATGGCCGCCCTGTTCGTGTTCCTCGGCATCTGGCAGTTCGACCGCAACACCCACAAGCACGGGATCGAGGTGCGGGAGAAGGCCGCCTACGCCGCCGCGGCGCCCGACGTGAGCACCGCGAGCGGGCGCGACGGCAGCCGGGTCGAGGCCCGCGGCACCTTCGACGGCGCCCACAAGACGGTGCTCCGCAACCAGGTGAAGAACGACAATGTGGGGATCGACGTGCTGACCCCGCTCCGCCTCGCGAACGGCACGGCCGTGCTCGTCGACCGGGGCTGGGTGCGGGCCGCCGGCACCAGTGGCATCACCACCGACCCGCCGCCCGGGGGGACAGCCGTGGTGCACGGGCTCGAGCACGGCACCAACCCGCTCTCGGCCCAGGACACGGTGAATCACCTCGCCGACGGTCGGATCGCGGTGCCGCGGGTCGACCTGGCCGCGATCGGCCGCACCCTTCCCTACAAGCTGCTCCCCGTGTGGATCGAGGCCCAGGCCATCGCGCCCCAGCCGCACGGGAACGCGCCCGCGCTCCCCCAGCCGCCGCCACCCGACCCGGTGAACCACATGGAGTACGCGATCGAGTGGTTCGCGTTCGCGTTGATCCCGCTCATCGGATGGCCGGTCGCGCTGCGCCGGCTGTTGCGTCAGCGCAAGCCCGCGACCAGCTCGACCACCGCGAGCGCCGACAGCACGACCCCCGTCGCGACGCGCAGCTGAAAGGTCGGGAGCCGGGCGAGCACGCCCCGGCCGCCGATCACCGCGATCCCCGACACCGCCCACAGGCCGAGCACGGCGCCGATGCCCACGCTGAAGGCCGAGTGGTACCGCACCGCGAGGTTGGCGGTGAGCACCTGGGTGAGATCGCCCCACTCCGCGAGGAAGATCACAACGAACGCGGTCACGAACACGCGGCCCGCCGCGTGCTCGACGATCAACTCCTCCTCGTGCTCCTCGGCCGTGCGCGCCGCGATGAACGCGACCGCGGCGCTGGCCGCGAACAGCGCGGCCACGACGAGATCGATCACCCGGTGCGGCAGGATCTTGAACAGGCCCACGCCGATGCTCACCGCGATCACGACGTGCACGAGGAAGGCGCCGGCCGCGCCGAGCCACACCGAGAACGGCCGCCCGCGCGTTGCCATCACCAACGACGCGAACATCGTCTTGTCGGGCAGCTCACCGATGAAGATGGCCGGGAACACGGCCGCGATGATCGCCAGGTGCACTGTTACCCGATGGTCGCGATCGCCCGTTGCACCGCACGAAGCTAGTGGAGCAACCCTCCGGCGAAGCGCGGGCCGGCGCGCTAGGTGATCCGGTAGGGGTTGGCGCCGAGTGTCGACTTCTCGCTACCACTGCACGCGGGCACCGACTTCAGGTTGACCGAGATCGGACGCGGGTACGCACCCACGCCCACCGCCTCGATCTCGGCATGCACGCGGGTGCTTGCACACGCGTGCGTCCACAACCAGGTGATGGTGACCGCTCGCCCGCCGATCCCGGTCGTGCGCGTGTCGACGTTGACAACGCTCGGGTTCCCCGCCACCGCCAGTCGCTTTCCGCTCGCGTCGACGAGGGTGAACGTGAAGGCGACCTTCAGATCGCAGGGCGAGGTGATGAAGATGTTCGACACCATCACGTGAACGGTCGCACCGGTGTTGGCCTCCTGATTCGCTTGGAGGGCCGGACCGTTGAGGCTGCACGCGACCGGCGCGACCACACCCGGGAGCGGCGTCGGCCCGATCGGTGCGGTGAGCTCCTTCCAGTGACGTCCGTCCCACACCCACGTAGCGTTGCTCTTCTGGAACGACGTGCTCGCAGAACCACCGAACGCCACGACCTGACGGCTCGCCGGGTCGGAAACCAGCGTCATTCCCTCGAGTACCGGCGGTGACTCCGACGCGATCGCGACCTGTCGCCAGTCTCCCCTGGAGCGGCGCCAGGTGCTCCCGTCGGCCGCGATCATCAGCAACCCGCCGCCCGCAGGGTCCGCGACGAGCGATCCCTGCCCGTGCTCCGCATCACCGGACGCGAACGGCGTTTGCCGGTCGGCGAGCTCTTTCCACTTGCTACCGGTCCAGGTGAACGTGCGCATGTACGCCGGCTTCGAGCAGCCGGAGTGCGGCATGCACACGCCGGGCTGGAATCGCTCGACCGCGATCACCTGTTGGGAGTCGGGGTCGAGCGCGATCCCTTCCGGCTCGATCAGGTCGGGCGGTGCGAACGCGCGCAGTTGCCAGGCGTTCCCGTCGTAGGTCCAGGTGCCGTTCCCGAACGCGAGCACCGTGCCGTCCGACTGCGTGACCAGTGCGGCCTCGGTGCTCGGAGTCGGACCGGCGTAGGAGCGAGCCGTCCACGCCCGGCCGTCCCAACCCCAGAACGGCGCGTCCAGCGCGACGCCTCGGAAGTTCTTTCCCGGTGTGCACACCAGCGGCCGACCAGGCGGGCGTTGACACGGGTCGGTGATCGGAACCAGCTGCTCGCCGCCCAGCATCAACACGGTGCGAGAGATCGAGTCGTACGCCAAGTTGGCCTCGAGCCGGCTCGTACTCGACGGGGCGGACGCGAGCGCGTGCCAATGCTCGCCGTCCCAACTCCACGTATCGGCCGTCGTGCCGTACGCGCCGAGGCCGCCGAAGAGCACGACCGACTTCGTCGCGGGATCGAACGCCATGCTCGCGCCCATGCGCGGCGAAGGCGCGAGCGGGGTGTTCGAGCTCGAGACGCGAGACGGAGCAGGCACGCTCGAGGCGGAGGCCGGCGCTCGACCCGGACGGGTCGTCGCCGGCTTCGGCGCCGACCGCGCGGGAGCCGACGACCCGCATCCACCGAGCGCGAGCAGCGCGGCCGCGCCGACCACCGCGCCGACACCTCGCCGGGTTCCTCGCACCATGCGAAGTATGACCGCCGCCGAGGCGATCCGGTTCCCTCGCCCCGGCGCCGCGCTACTCGATCGGCACGACGGGGCGGGCGTTGGCGTCGAGCTGGTGGAGATACTCGCTGATGCCGTAACCGGTGCGGCCCTCGTAGGTCCAGCGGGCGAGACCCTCGTTGACGATCGTCGTGTTCGGGCGGATGCCGGCGGGGCCGGGCGACACGCGGAACACGTCGGCGTCGAGTTGGTGGACGCGGCCGCGCTTGTCGGTGGCGTGCACGTGCGTGGCGGTGTGGGTCACGCCGTCGGCGGCCACCTCGCTCGTGACCTTCCATTCCTTGATGCTCGAGTGCTCGCCTTCGCTCCACACCCAGCCGCGGTGGAGGTCGCCGGCATCGGTACCGATCCGGATGCCGCCGAAATGCACGTCGTCGCCGATGTTGATCGAGAACCAGCGCCACATCTTGGGGCCGCCCCAACGCCGCGGTCCCCACGACTTGTCGCGGTTACCGCGCGCGTCGACGAGCTCGTGGCGCGCGCCGTCGGCCTCGATCCAACCGGTCCAGCGGCCGGCCTGCTCGAGGTGACCCTTGCCCACGCTCGCGCTCGTTGCCGCGCTCGCGCCCTTGCCCTCCCGACCCTGTCCGTCGACACCGACCGCGGGCGTGAGCGCGTTGAACGTGAGGTCGAGCGCGACGTGCGTGGTGCGCGCCGGCTTGCCCACCCCGCTGAGGTCGTGCGCCTGCGCGTCGACATCGGCGGTGAGCCGCCAGGTGGTGAGCGGCTCGATGCGCTCGTACTTGATCCCGCCGACGTCGAGGCCGACGTCGACCATCTCCTTCTGCTCTTTCACGACAACGACGTGCGCGAGCTCGTTGCCGGGCAGCCACACCGAGAGCCCGCAGTCCATCGTGCCCTCGTTGGGCCGCACGCCGATCCGGGTGAACAGCCCCGCGTCGGCGACCGGGCAGTACGCGTTGAAGTAGTAGCTCTCCGACCAGGCGGTGTCGCCCTCGACCGGATGAGCGAAGTCGTGGCTTGCATCGAGAATCGGCATGCGCCGACGGTAGCGGGAGGTGCTAGCTGGCGGCCAGAACCTCGGCCGCGGCGCGCTCGCCGCTCTGGAGCGCGCCGTCCATGTAGCCGCTCCACACGCTCGCGGTCTCGGTGCCGGCCCAGTGGATCCGGCCGATCGGCTCCCGTAGCACCGGACCGAACTGCGTGAGCACGCCCGGCGCCATGTGCGCGCCGTAACAGCCGCGGGTCCACTCCTCGGCCGACCAGTCCTGCTCGACGAAGTCGACCGGCTTGCCCGCGCGCTTGCCGAAATAACCCGACAGCGACGCCAGCACCGCCCGCCGCCGCTCGGCCGCGTCGAGCCGGCCGAACACGCGAGCCTGCGCGCCCTCGAGGAAGCAGACGATCACACCGGGGCTCCCCGAAGGCGGAGAGTTGTCGAACGTGAACCGGATGGGCGAACGGTCACCGGCGACCTGGCCGCTCAAGCCTTCGGCGCGCCAGAACGGCTCGTCGTAGATGACGTTGATCTTGATCACGGAGCCCGCGGGCATCTTCTGGGTGAGCAGGTCTCGGCGCGCCGGCAACACGGGCTCGTACGAGATGCGGCCCGCGAGCACCGGCGGGATCGACACGATCGCACGACGCGCCCGCACCTCGAGCGCGTCAGCCACAACGGTCACGCCGTGCTCGTCTTGCGTGATGCGCCGCACCGGCGTGGCGACGCGCACGTTGTCGGCGAGCGACTCCGCGAGCGCCTGCGCGATGCGCTGCGTCCCACCCACGACCCGATCCTGTTGCGCCGCGTTGCGCACGCCGATGAGGCTGTTCACACCGCCACCCGAGTGTGTGTACGCGAGCGCATACAGCAACGAGAAGTCTTGCGGCTCGGCCGCGAACACCGCCTCGGAGAAGACCTCCCAGAAGAACCGGGCGCTCGCGGTGCGCGTGTTGCGCCGCACCCACGTTGCGAACGTCTCCTCGTCCCACCGTTCGGCGCGGCCGGCGGCCCACGGAGCCTCGAGCGGCACCTGCTTGGCCATGCGATCGAAGCGAAGCTGCGACTGCCCGAGATCGACGAGCGCGGCGGGCGGCAGGGGCGGGATCTCGCCGGTGTAGCGCTTCACGCGGCCGTGCAGGTCGAGGAGGTTCTCGCCTTCGTTGTAGGTGGGGAAGATCTCGAGACCGAGCTCGGCGACGAGCTTGTTGATCCGCAGCTGCGCGGGCCCGATCCATTCGCCGCCCAGCTCGACGACGTCGCCGTTGCCGAGGTCGTGGTTGAGCACCCGACCCCCGACGCGATCGCGGGCCTCGAGCACGACCGCGTGCGACCCCGCCGCCCCGAGCGCGCGGGCCGCGATGAGACCCGCGAGACCCGCCCCGACCACTACGACGTCGGTGTCCAACCGTTGGCCCATCGCTGCGCGCTCCGCCTCCCGACGGCGCTCCGCCACGCCGCCACCGGGCGGAGCCTAACGGTGGTCGGGCCCGATGCGCACGGCCGCGCCGGTGCGAAGCCGTCGGCCGCCGGTGAGCCCGCGCCGCGAGGCGCACATTACGATCCCGCGGTGCCCACCTTGCCGCTCGTCAACGCCGAACGCGCCCTCCTTGACGAACACCGTCGACTCACCCGCGACGAAGCCCTCGCCGTCGCGCACCTCCCGCTCGACGAGCTCCCCTCGCTCATCGCGCTCGCCCACCAGGTGCGGCTCGCGTGGTGCGGCCCGGAAGTGGAGCTGGAGAGCCTGATCAACGCGAAGTCGGGCGCGTGCCCGGAAGACTGCGCGTTCTGCTCGCAGTCGGTGCGTTTCCACACCGGTGTCGACGTGTTCGCGTTCCTCGACATCGACGAGATACTCGCCGCCGCGCACGCGACCCGCGACGCGGGCGCGACGCAGTTCTGCATCGTCGTGGCAGTGCGCGGGCCCGAAGAGCGACTCCTGCGCCGCGTCATCGACGCCGTCGGGCGCGTACAGCGCGAGACCGGCCTCGAAGTCGCGTGCTCGCTCGGGTTGCTGCAGCCCGAGCAGGCCGCGCGTCTCGCCGCCGCGGGCGTGCGCCGCTACAACCACAATCTCGAAGCGTGCCGCGAGCTCTTCCCCCAGGTGTGCACCACGCACAGCTACGACGACCGTGTCGCAACCGCGCAGCTCGCGCGCGACGCGGGCATGGAGCTCTGCTGCGGCGGGATCCTCGGCATGGGCGAGACGCTCGACCAGCGCGTCGACTTCGCGTTCGAGCTCGCCGAGCTCGAACCGTGTGAAGTGCCGATCAACCTGCTCGATCCGCGGCCCGGTACGCCGCTCGGCGACCGCGACACGCTCAGCCCGCGCGAAGCGTTGCAGGCGATCGCACTGTTCCGGCTGATTCTCCCGGCCGCGTGGTTGCGGCTCGCCGGTGGACGCGAACGGGTGCTCGGCGAGCTGCAAGGCATGGGTCTCGTGGCCGGCGCCAACGCGTTGATCGTCGGCAACTACCTCACGACCGCCGGCCGTTCGGCCGACGAAGACCGCGCGCTGCTCGACGCGCTCGGCATGCCCGTAGCCGAAGGACCCGGCGAAGGCCGCTTCATCGTCGACGCGCAAGGCGCGCACTCGATGCCCGCGAGGAAGTCGATCCCTCTCGCCGTCGAACACTCCTGACCGAACCAACACCCTTCCGTACCGGAATGGGGTGGGGTTACGGCTCGAGGTGGGCGACGTCGTTGAACGACACGAGGTAGCCGCTGCCGTCGGAGCGCACGCCGACGGTGGTGATCGAGGCGAGGCCGAGCTGCATGCGCAACGTCGCGAGCTCGCCGACACCGAGCGCCCACGTGACTGCGGCCTTGATCGGCGACACGTGACTGACCGCGACCGCGCGCCCGGTGCTGCCCGTGAGCCGATCGCGGCAGAACGACTCGACCCGGGTGGTCACGGCCACGAGGCTCTCGCCTCCGGGCGGCGCGAAGTCGGGATCGGTGAGCCATCCCGTCGCGCGCATCGAGCGCATCTCGGCGAGCGGGCGGCCGTCCCACTCGCCGTAGTCGAGCTCGATCAAGCGGTCGTCGACCTCCACCTCGCAGCCGCAGACCTCCGCGATCGCGGCCGCCGTCTGCTGCGCGCGCCGCAGCGGGCTCGAGTACACGTTCGTGATCACCGAACCGGCGAAGCGGGCCGCAACCCGCTCGGCCTGGTCGACCCCCCGCTCGGAGAGCTCGAGGTCGACGCGCCCTTGCAACCGGCCCTCACGGTTGAGCGGCGTCTCCCCATGACGAACGAACGAGATCATCGCCCCTCCCCTCCCTCGATCGCGAGCCGGCCGGTGCGCCACAGATCACGCCGCCGGGCCGGATCGGCCAGCCCGAACCGCGTCCACACCCACCACGCGGCCGCGAGCCCGAGCATCTCCTCGACGACGAGCAGCGGCAACGGCGCCAGCAGCGCGGCACGCGGCCGCGCGGTGCCGAACGCCGGCCACCAGAACACCTGCTTGTGCGCCCACGTGCCACCCATCACGAGGCTGGTGAACCAACCGATCGCGAGGCTCAGCGCGCGCCGGCGCCGCAGCCGCCGGCCGCGCCCGGCGGTGAGCGCCATCGTCAGCACGAGCACGATCACCGCGGAGAGCAACGTGTGGGCGTACGCCTGCGAGCGGAACGGCGCGTCGATCGCGAGCGGCGCCAGCGCGCCGAGCACGACGAGGCGGAAGTCGAGACCCGGGCTCTGGAACACGTTCCACACGCCGAAGATCGAGCCGAACGCCAGCCAGAGCACCATCGACGCGAGCCTCAGCTCGCGTCGAGTGCGGCGTTCACGAGCGCGTCGGCCTCGGTGTTCTCCTCGCGGCGCACGTGTTGCAGGTCGACGGTGTCGTAGGCCGCGAGCAGCTTGCGGGCCTCGGCGTAGAGAGGCTTGATGTTCTCGTGCTTCACGCGCCACTCGCCACGGAGCTGCTTGATCACGAGCATCGAGTCGGCGCGCACGTGCACCACGCGCGCGTGGAGATGCGCGACCGCTTCGAGCCCCGCGATAAGCGCGCGGTATTCGGCCACGTTGTTGGTGGTCACACCGATGCACTCGCTCACCGACGCGAGAAGCTCGGGCGGATCCGATGCCGCGTCGAACACGACCGCGCCGATCGCCGACGGCCCGGGATTGCCGCGCGAACCGCCGTCGCAGTACAGCAGCAGCTCGGTGACCTGGGCGGCATCGTCGCCCGCGAACGGCAAGCGGGCTTGGGTCACGGGACGAGAATCGCTCCGCAGTTGTCGCAGTAGGCGACCTGCGCGCCCGCGGCGCGGCGGATCTGCTCGGCCTCCGTCGACGGGATCGACAAGTGACACGCCGTGCACGACGTACCGACGAGCCGCGCCGCGCCCGCGCCCCGGTTCTGCGCGCGCCGGCGTTGGTAGTCGGCGAGCAAGGTGTCGGGCACCACGGCCGCCGCGGCAGTCCACGCATCGTCTTCGACCGCGAGCTCGGCGTCGATCTCCACCTCGGCGGCGGCGATGATCGCCCGGACGCGCTCGATCTCCGCCGTGAGCCGGGCCGACTCCGCGTCGACGGTCGCGAGCTCGGCGTCGAGGGTCTCCCTCGCCTCCATCACCTCGAGCTCCTGGTCTTCGAGGTCGGAGCGGTGCCGGTGCAACATGTCGATGTCGGCCTGCATCGCCTGGAGCTCCTTCGGCGAGTTCGTGGAGCCGGAGTACAGGCGCGTGTTCACCTCGTCGGCGCGCGACCCGATCGAGCGGGCTTCGTCGTCGAGGCGCTTCTCGTCGGCGAGCACCACGTCACGACGGCCGCGCACTTCGGCCGCTTCGGCCTCGCGGGCGCGTAGCTGCGCGGTGAACGCCTCGAGCTCGGCCCGTTCGGGAAGCGCGGCGCGCTTGTGCCGCAGCCGGTCGCGCGCCGTGTCGTGCTCCTGTACGAGCAGGAGCGATTCGAGCTCTTCCGCACTCATGTCAGTGCCCTGTCGCCGCAGTGTTGGGTGGCGCCGTCGCCGGGGTCGGCGTCGGCGTCGTGCGGGGCACCGTAGGCGGTGGCGGCGGCGCGAACGGCGAAGTCGTGGTCGGCACCTGGTGCGGCGCCTTCGGAGTGGTGACCGGCGCGGTCGCCACGGGCACGGTGGTCGTCGGCGTGTCGTAGAAATAGGAGTGGAAGCCCCGGCCCTGCTCGTCGATCTGCTCGGCTCTCGGCCACAGCTGCTCGTTGGGCGGGACGAAATCGGTGGGCGGCACCTTCGCGAGGGCGGCCTTCATGAAGGCGGCCCAGATGTGCGCGGGATACGTCGCGCCGAACACCGAGATGCCCCCGACGTTGGTCATGGGCGTTTCCTGGTTGGGGTCGCCCATCCACACCGCCGCCGTGATCTGGGGTGTGAAGCCGACGAACCAGGCGTCGGCC
>CAZLEC010000117.1:0-10056 GCA_964558245.1 uncultured Burkholderiales bacterium
CCCCGAACCAGGCCATCCAGCCGTGACCCGAACCCCCGAACCTCCGTGTCCATACGACCGACAATACAGAAGGGGTGAGACACTCAAACCCGCGAAAACCCCGAAGAACAAAGAAGAAATTGCGTAAGCGTCGGCGTCTTTGCGTTTGCGGACGCCAGTCTCGATTCATCGCTCGCGCGTCGCGAGGCCGATCGTCTTCAACGCTGCCAGATCGCGTCGGCGCCTGCGCACGTGCACGCGTGACACGCCGCGATACGACCGGCAATACCGAGGCATTGAGAAAGCAAACCCGGGAAGATCCCGAATGTGAAAGAAGAAATCGCGTACGTAACGTGGTCGGTGGCGGGCGAACCGGGTCTACTTCCTCGCCTTCTCGAACCCGCCGGAGCGGGACGACCGGATTCGCCCCTTACCGCGAGGTCGGCCACCAACCCGCGCTCGAGATCCACGCGGTTCTCTCACGGGCCCGCGGAACCGGGCCGGTCGCCTGACGCAAGAAACGACCGAGCAGTGCCGCTGTCCGCAACCACTCTGTCGCGGACGGTGGCGGCACGTGCTCGGCGTTTCTTGACCGCCCGTCGTTCGGACCGCGCCCTTGAATCAGGCGTCGAGATGCCGGCCGCGCAGTACGAGCCAGCCGAGAATCAGGACTGCAGGGATGGCCACGAGCACGATCACAAATGTGACGGTACCCGGGCATTCGGCCCTGCGAAATAGGCCGCTTGACTCAGCGACGGATCGCGACCACTTGACCGCGCGGCGGCACAGCGCGCGGGGCTTCGACGGCCTCATGACCCCGGCCGCCTGCACCGGTGTTGCTTCGGCTCAGGTCGTGTCCGTCGACCACTTCGTGCCGTCCCAGCGGTCGATCAGTGTCTTGTTCGACGCGAATCCCACCGCGTGGCAGTTGGCGTTGCTCGCACACGCCACGCCGAGCAGCGCGGGAAACGCGAGCGTTCCCGACGAGGTGGGGTCGGGGTCGATCGACCAGGTCGATCCGTTCCAGTGCTCGATCAGCGCGCGTGAACCCGCGCTGGTGGTCGTCACTGCGAAGCCCACGGCGTAGCAGTCGGTGCTGCCCGAGCACGCGACCGCGCCCAGACCGGCGAACTCGAGGACGCCCGGAAGGGGATTCGGACTGGCCACGACCGACCAGCGGGAGCCGTTCCACCGTTCCACCAGCGTCCGGGTCCGTGTGCCGGTCGTGTACAGACCCACGGCGTGACACGTTGTGGTGTCGGGGCACGAGATGCTGTCGATGATCGCGAAGTTCAGCCCCGGCGGATTGGGGCTGGCCACGATCGCCCAACTCGTCCCGTTCCACTGCTCTACGAGCGTTCTCGACCACGACGTGGTCGCGTAGTTGCCGACCGCGATGCAGCTGGTGCTGCTCGGGCACGCCACGCTGTCGAGCGCCGCGAAGTTCAGGCCGCGCGGGTTGGGGCTGGTGACGATCGCCCACGTGGTCCCGTTCCAACGTTCGATCAGGGTCCGCGACCATGACTTGGTCGAGTAGTTGCCGACCGCGATGCAGCTGGTGCTGCTCGAGCAGGTGACGCCGGTCAACGTCGCCAATGTCTGCCCGGGCGGGTTCGGGCTCGCGGCGATCGACCAAACGGTTCCGTTCCACCGCTCGATCAGGGTCCGTGACCACGACTTGGTCGCGTAGTTGCCGACCGCGATGCAGCTGGTGGTGCTCGAACAGGTGACGCCGCTCAACATCGCTTCGGTCTTGCCCGGCGGGTTCGGGCTGGTCACGACCGACCAACTCGTTCCGTTCCAACTCTTGACCAACGTCTTGTTCAGCGCGGAGATCACACGGGTGCCGACCGCGACGCAGGTGGTGGCATCGGCGCACGACACGCCGTTGAGCGCGGTGAGCGGCGCGGACGCGGCCGCGCCGGCGGGCACGGGCGCGAGTGCCGCACTCGCGACGAACGCGGCCCCGGCCGAGAGCACTGCGATCCGCTTCACGTGACGTGTCATGGGCCCGGGCTTCCGTCGCGGTCGGCACTTGGGCCGATCGGAAGAGTGTAGGAACCCGGTCGAGGCGTCAGGGCAATGCGGCGGCGAGCGTCTCCACGACCCGGCGCTGCTCTGCATTCGTGAGCGCGGGGAACATCGGTAGTGAGAGCAACCCTGCGTACGCGCGCTCGGTCTCGGGGAGGTCCGAGGATGCGATGCCGAAGGGCGCGAACAACGGGTGACGGTAGATCGGCACGTAGTGCACCTGCACGCCGATACCCGAGTCGCGCATCGACTCGTAGACCGCCCGCCGGTCGGGCACGCGTACCGGGTAGAGGTGGTAGGCATGGCGGAAGCCGGCGACGGCGGTCGGCGCGGGCTCGACGTCGATGCCGCTGAGCAGCTCGTGATACTGCTGCGCGAGCTCATTGCGCCGGCTCACGAAGCGTTCGAGCTTCGACAGCTGCGACGTACCGAGCGCACACTGCAGGTCGGATATCCGGGCGTTCGGTGTGAGCTCCGAGATCTCGTAGAACCAGCCGCCGTGCTCCGGCCGAGGAACCATTCCGTGCGAGCGGAATCGGCGCAGTCTCGCGGCGAGCTCCTCCGAGTTCGTCGTCACCGCGCCGCCTTCGCCGGTCGTGACGGTCTTCACGGGGTGGAAGGAGAACACGCACGCGTCGGAGCGGGCGCAATTCCCGACCGGTCCATCGGGTGTCGACGCGCCGAGCGCGTGCGCCGCGTCCTCGATCACGACCCGGGGCCGCGCGACGAGGCCCGAGAGATCGATCGGGAGCCCCGCGTAGTGCACGGCGACGAGCGCGTCGCACCGGCCCACGTTGCCGAGATCGAGGTTGAGCGTCTTCGGATCGATGTCGATGAACGCCGGCTGCGCGCCGACCCACAGCGCGCAACTCGCGCTTGCCACGAACGACAACGGTGACGTCGCCACGGTGTCGCCCTTGCCGACCCCGGTCGCCCACAACGACGCGTGCAGCGCGACGGTTCCGTTGGCGAACGCCACCGCGTGCGCGGCGCCGGTGACTGTGCAGAGTGCGGCCTCGAACTGCTCGACCGCCGGACCCTGGGTCAGCCAGTCGCCGCGCAGCACCTCGACGACGGCGGCGATGTCGTCGTCGTCGACCCACTGGCGGCCGTACGGGATCTCGATGTCGCTCATGGCGGCCGCGTCAAGCCGCGAGCACCGAGCGGAGGTCGTCGATCGACAGCCACTCGCCGTTGGTGTCGCTGGCGTACACGAAGTCGTCGTCGCACGGCTTGCCGACGGCGCTCGGTCCCATCTCGTCCCACCACGGGTGCTCGGGCATGACGAGGTACACCTCGCCCGCGTCGATCGTGTGGCGCGCTTCGTCGGACGTGATCAGCAGCTCGTGGAGCTTCTCGCCGGGCCGGATGCCGATCACCTCGCGGGGAGCTCCGGGTGCGATGGCCTCGGCGAGGTCGGTGACCCGCATCGACGGGATCTTCGGGATGAAGATCTCGCCGCCGTCCATGTTCTCGAGCGCGTGCAGCACGAGCTCGACCGCCTGCGGCAGTGTGATCCAGAACCGGGTCATGCGCTCGTCGGTGATGGTGATCCGGCCGTCGCGCTCGAGCTGTTCCTTGAACACCGGTACGACGGAGCCGCGTGATCCGACCACGTTCCCGTAGCGCACGCATGCGATCCGGGTCTGGCTCTGGGCGGCGTAGGCGTTGCCCTGCACGAAGATCTTCTCGGCGCACAGCTTGGTCGCGCCGTAGAGGTTCACGGGGTTCACGGCCTTGTCGGTCGAGAGGCCGACGACGCGCCGCACGCGGGCGTCGATCGCGGCGTCCACCACGTGCTGCGCGCCGAGCACGTTCGTGCGGACGGCCTCGAACGGGTTGTACTCGCACGCGGGGACCTGCTTCATGGCGGCCGCGTGCACCACGATGTCGGCGCCTTGGACCGCGCGCGTCATGCGGGCCCGGTCGCGGACGTCGCCGATCAGGTAGCGGATCTGCGCGTCGCCGTAGCGGGCGCGCATCTCGCTCTGCTTGAGCTCGTCGCGCGAGTACACGCGCAGCGTGGCCTCGGGCCAGCACTTGATGACGCGTTGCACGAAGGCGTTGCCGAACGAGCCGGTGCCGCCCGTCAGAAGAATGGTCGAGCCGTTGAGATCGAGCACGCTGCTCCTCAGTTGCGTTCGCGGTCTTGGGGTGGGGTGCGGCTTCCGGCCGCCGTGAGCTCGCGTGCGGCCGCCGCCGCGGTCGCGAGCACTGCGTCCCATTCGTCGCCGATGTGGCGGTAGGCGAGCCTGACCGTCGGGAACCACGGCGACGTGTCGGTACCGAGATCCGACCAGTCCCAGCGATTGCCCATCATCACTGTCGGCACGCCGAGCGCTCCGCCGAGCATCGCGACGGCGTTCCGTGCCGCGACCACGAGGTCGAGCGCGCACGTGAGCGCGGCGATCTCCTCGAAGTCGTTCATCAGATCGAGCCATTCCCAGCGGTGCACGGTCACGCCGAACTGGCGCTCCGCGGCCTTCAGCTCGCGCTCGCAGTCGTCGTACTGCAGGTTGATCCAGGTGACGCCGGGGATCGTCAGGAGGGGCGCCCACTCGTCGAGGCGCGTGTACTCGAGCCGGCGCTCGGCGGTCTGCAACTTGCTGCGCCACGACATCCCGACGTACGGCCCCGGCCCGGCTTCGGCGAGCCGTTCCTGCCACGCGCGCACGCGCTCGGGATCTGCGGCGAGGAACGCGCGGCGGTCGGGGAACGCCGCGATCGAGGGCCGGAACCACTGCGGGAGGCTCCCGGCGGGGATCGCGTAATCGAAGTCGTGCATCGTCTCGCCCGCGAACGGCGAGAAGGTCTGCGCGCGGATCTCGGCGTCGGGGAACGAGCGGCCGAACAGCTCGACGAGCCTCCGGTCGCATTCGATCACCACGTCGTTCGCGGCCGCGATGAGGTCGGGGTAGCAGGAGGCGAACAGCAGCTCGTCGCCGACGCCCTGCTCGCGGTAACAGATAACGCGCCCGGGCGGGGAGTCGGGAGTCCAGCGTGGGACTTCCAACCTGCGCTCTTCGCCGCGCGGGCCCCCGTGCACTGCGCCCCACTCCCACTCGCGCCAGCCGTCGTTGAGCTCGCCCGCGGTGAGGAGCCCGTACGCACCGTTGCTGTGCAGCAGGCTGTTCTCGGGTTCCGCCGCGATCGACGTGCGGAAGTGCGTGGTCATCTCGTCGAACCGTCCGGCCTGCGCGAGGACGATGCCGAGATTGCTGTGCGCGTTCGGTGATGCGTCGTAGAGCTCGAACGCGCGCTCGAGGCACTCGATCGCTTCGGGCAGCTCGCCGAGCATCCGGTGGTTGTTGCCGAGAATGGTCCAGAGGTTGACGTCGGTGTCCCAGCCGAGCTCGATGCAGGTTCGCAGCGACGCGCCGGCGCTCCGCAGGCGGCCGACCTTGTTGAGCACCTCGCCCAACACGCCGTGGTTGGGGCCGTACTCCGGAGCGAGCGCGACGGCCCGGCGCAGCGCGCCCACTGCCTCGTCGTACCGCTGGAGGTCCTTCAGCACCTGGCCGAGGTTGTGCCACGGCTGCCACTCGCGAGGCGAGATCGCGACGAGTTGGCGCAGGACCGTCTCCGCTTCGGCGTTGCGGCTCGCGAGCCGCAACGCGTTGGCGTAGTTGTTGTGGAAGCCAAACGTGTCGTCCGTCGGCGGCCCGAGTCGTTCGGCCGCGGCGACGAACAGCTCGACGGCCTCGTCGGCCTCGCCCCGCTCGGCGAGGATCGCGCCGAGGATCTGCACGGCACGCGGCTCCGAAGCATCGGCCGCGAGCACCTCGCGGCACGCCGATTCCGCGGCGGCCAGGTCGCCTCGCTGGTGGTGCGCTGCTGCGCGTTGCAACAGGACGTCCAGCGAGGGACCCAGCGTTTGGCCCCGTCGTGATGCTCCACCCACAGGCGTGCCTTCCCGGCGCGAGTGTCCGGCCGGTAGCCGAAATTCCGTACGGGGATCTGATCGGCAGGTGGGCGCCGCTCGTGAAGGAGTCGCCGGGCCGCGCTGGGTGGCGTCAGGCCCCGACGTCGACCAGGGTGCCGGTGCGGGGCCGGGCCGGCGCCATCCGGCGCGTCGGCATGCTCGCGAGCGCCGCCCGCAGCCGCTCCAGGCGGCCCTGGGCGGCCGACTCGAGCTGTTGGGTCAGCGCGAGCAGCGTGCGGGCCCGGTCGGCGAGCTCGGCCGGAAGCGGGACCGGCGGCAACGGCGTGACGATCGGCGCCGGCGGCGGCGTGCCCGCCGCGAGCGCGGCCTGGGTGAGTGCGAGGTGGAACTCGATGGCGTCGAGCGCGGCGGCCCAGGTGGTGCTCATCCCGCGCCCACCGTGTCGGTCGTCACCGTGCCGGCCGCCTCCCGCCACGCGTCGCGCAGGGGTGTGAGCAGCGCGCGGCACGTGTGCACGCGCTGGGCGTCCTTGGTGATGTTCGCGGCGATGAGCTCGGCGGCGATCGTTCGGTAGATCGAGAGGAGCTTCTCGCCGGCCGGCCACTGCGTCACGTCGAGCGTGGTGTACAGCTCGTCGACGATCTCCTGCGCGTGCATCAGTGCCGTGTGCGCGCCGAAGACGTCGGTCGTGGCGATGGCCGCCTCGGCGCGATCGAGGTCGAGGATCACCCGGTCGTAGAGGGCGATGATCATCCGACCGGGCGACATCGTCTGCACCGAGTCGCGAACGTAGGTGTTCTTCGCAGAAGCGAGGGTTGCCATGTGTACCGTTCCCCGAGGGTCAGCCGCTGGACGATGATGACGAGCCGTTGTACGAAGGCAGGCCGGCGAGCGCGCTCGTGAGCGAGCTGCCCGTCGCTTTCAACCCGGCGATGACCGTCTCCATGTTGTCGAACTCGTTCTGCAACGTCGTCTGGTACTGCGCGATCTGCTGCTCCATGTCGGAGATCTGCTGATTGAGCGTCGTGATCTGCGTGTTGAGCGTGGTCTGGGCCGTCGTGATCGAGCCCGTGACCGCATCGGTCGCCGACGTCACGGCCGTGCTCACCCGTTGCGCGATCCCGGGGTTGTAGTTGAACGTTCCGAGATCACCGAGCGTTGTACCGGTGATGTTCAACGCGAGGCCCCCCGAGCCCGGCGTGTCGAACGGGATCATCAGCTGCTGGCCGGTGCCGGTCGCCGCGATCCCGTTGATCGTTCCCGCCACGTCGGTTCCCGTGAACGTGGAGAAGTTCGGGCCGTCCCAGGCGACGTCGAACGTCGACGTGTGGCCGTAGCCGACCGAGTCGATCTCGATGCCGGTTCCGTTCGCCGTCGCGCCGAGTGAGAGCCCGGCGGTGGCGAAGGCCGCGTTGAGACCGCTCACGACGTCAGCTTGAGTGTCAGTGGGCTTGATCTCGTACGTGATCTCGTTGGTCCCGATCCGCACCGCCATCGTCGAGTCGGTGCCCGTGGGCCAGGTCCCGTTGAGGCCCGTGGAGGTCGCGTGCGCGGCCGCCTGCGTGATGTTCACGTCGTACGACCCGCCCTGCGTGCTGTCGGCCGCGGAGACGAACGTGACGTTCGGGTTCGTGGAGGTCCCGCCCTGCGTGAACAGCGCCGCCATGCCCGAAGGATCCGCGTTGTACGCGGCCAGGAACGTCGACTGGTCGAACGCGAACACGCCGTTCTGGTCTTCGGTGACGCCCGCGAGGTTCGGGCTCACCGGGTTCGATCCCGCGACGGCATCCTCCATCGCGGTGGCGAGGCGGTTCGAGAGCTGCGTAGTTGCGAAATCGCCGGTGAGCGGCTGGGCGGTGTTCGTGGTCGGGTCGTAGGCGGTGACCGAGGCGATCGTCTGGTGCAGCGCGTTGGCGGCGTCGACCATCGCCTGTACTTTGTCGGCGAGGCCCTGGGCGTCGCGCGCGGTCGACACCGTCACCGCACCGGAGCTCCCGGTGAGACCGACGAGCGTGAGGGTCGCGCCCGGCAGCAGGCCCGAGACGACGTTCGACGCCGACGTCACGGTGAACGCGCCGGAACCCGTACCGATCGTGAGTTGCGCGTCCGCCGCGGCTGTCACGGACACGAGACCGCCGCTTGCCGCGTTGAAGTCGGATCCGGCCACATTGAGGTCGTGCAGGGCGCCGGTCGCGGTCGCCGTCAGCTGGAGCCGGTACTGGTTGGTGCCGACCTGCACCGCGGTCGCGAGCACGCCGGCGTTGGCCGAGTTGATGTTGCTCACGACGGTGCCGAGACTGCCGTCGCCGGTCGAGATGTTCGAAGCGGTGATCGAACCCGCGCGCAGGCCGCCGGAGAACGTCGCCGTGATCGTTCCCGCGGGCGCGTTCAATGCGATCGACTGGCCCGGAACGACGTCGGTGATGGTCTGGATGGTCCCGCCGTCGACCTGGACCTTGCCGTCCGTCCCCGTGAGCGCGGCGCCGTCGGTCGACAGCTGCAGCGCGGCGAGCGCGGTGCCCCCCGTCACCTGGAGCGACGCGGCGCTGCCTTCTTCGGCGGTCGTGATGTTCAATGCGCCCGTGTTCGCGTCGACCGAGGCGCTGATGGGGGCGCCGGCCGTGGTCGCCGCGGTCTGCACCGCGGCGGCGAGCTGCGCGGGTGTGTACGTGCCGTGCGCGAGCGTCAGCGTGAACGGGTTGCCGCCCGCGCTCAGCTGCAGCGTGTCGTTGGTGCCGTCGATCGTGGTCGAGGCGCCGAGCGCGCTGCCGCCGACCTTGAGCGCGCCCGCGGAGGCTTGCGTGACCGTGATCGTGTGGCTCCCGATCGAAAGCGACGCGTCCGACGCGAGCGTCGAGAACCCGAGGGCCTGCCCGCCGGTGGTGAGCAGGATCGCCGCGTTCGACGTCACCGGCGCGGCCGTGCTCGCGAACACGTTCGCCGAGCGCACGCTGCCGGCAGTGGCGAGCGCGTCGACGGTGAAGGTGAGGTTGCCGGTGGAAGTGCCCGTACCGGCCGAGACCGTGACCGCGTTCTGGTTCGAAGACGTCGCGACGAGCGCGTTCCACGCGCTGGGCGAAGAGAGTGCGCGTGCAGCTGACTGCAGCGTGCTGGTGTCGGCTTCGATCTGCGAATACGCAAGCAGCTGCGCGTTGGCCGACGATATCTGCGAGTTGACCGGATCTTCTTCGGCGCTGCGTTGCGCGGCAACGAGCTCGCTGATGATCTCGTTGGTGTCGAGCCCGGAGGCGAGTCCGGAGATCGACTGCGTCACGACACCCGCGGCTCCGGTGATGCCGGTCGCGGTCGGCCCGGTCGTCGTGGAAGCGGTGCTTGCCCCGGAAATCGCCGATGTCACTGTGCCCTCCTTCCGAGGTACCTCGCGACAGCGGCGGAGTCGTCTCGCGCCGCTCTCGCGAGGGGTGGGGGAGTTGCCTCCCCCACCCTCCTATCGGACGTTTTGCCCGTACCTACAGGACCTCAGCTACTCCTGTCCGACTACTACTGGAGGAGCTTGAGGATCGTCTGCGGAGCGGCGTTCGCCTGCGCGAGCATGGCGGTGCCGGCCTGCAAGAGGATCTGGTCCTTGGTGTAGTTGACCATCTCGAGGCTCATGTCGGTGTCGACGATCGACGACTCCGACGACGTGAGGTTCTGAGTGGTGGTCTGCAGGTTCGAGATGGTCGCCTGGAACCGGTTCTGGACCGCACCGAGCTGACCACGGTTACCGGAAACGTCGCTGAGGGCGCCGTCGACGAGCGACTGGGCGCTGGCGAAGTTCGCGGTGTTGGTCACGTCGATGCCCGAAAGTGCGGTGAACGCACCGTCGGTGCCGCCGGTGATCCGGGCGTCCGTGATCGACAACGTGATCTGGTTGTTCGAGGTCACGTTGGCGCCGACCTGGAACACGCCGCCGTTGTTGACGTTCGTGGTCGCCGACGCGGCCGTGATGCCGACGAGGCTCGCACCGACCGCCGTGGTCGTGAGCTTGCCACCGGTTGCCGTGGAGTTGCGGACGAACTCGACCGACCACGCACCACTGCCCAGGTCACGCACGTTGACCGTGACCGAGCCGGTGAAGCCGGCGACGGCTGCGGTCTGCGCGCTCACGTCCTTCTGGAGCTCGGCCTGGTACGACGCCGCCGTGGTGTACGTACCGGTGG
>CAZLEC010000118.1:0-4606 GCA_964558245.1 uncultured Burkholderiales bacterium
TCTTCACGAGGTCGTAGAGCAGCTGACCGCGATAGCCGTCGTGGTGGCCGTCACCGAGGAGTGCGGCACGGTCGTGCTCGTAGAGGAGTGCGAGACCGAGGGGCGGTAGTGACCGACGCCGGGCACGTAGTCGTTGCTCCCCGGGGCGATCGTGTACTCGATGGGCGTCGACGGATGCCACTGGGCGCTGATGTTCCAACGTTTGTCGAGGAGCTTCCACACCGCGTTCGCGAGGTACTTGGCGCCGTCGACGGTGAAGTGAACGCCGTCGGAGATGCGCATCTGCACGAGGTTCCCGTGCCCGTCCGACAGCGACTCGGAGTATCCGCCCGCCTTGTCGGAGAAGAGCGCGTACGTGTTGACGTACACGACGTCGCCCCCGAACTTCTTCGCTTCTTCCTGCATGACCGGACCGAGCGCCTGGGCGCCCTTGTCGAGCGTGTCGTCGCGAAGCGTGGGTGGCCCGAGCCAGTAGACCGTGCGATGGCGGTCGCCACCGACGAACGTCATCATCATCTCGTCGATCTTCTGGCGGTAACGAACTTCCCAGTCGGGCTCGCCGTCGTTGTTGGAGTCCTGGGAGTTGACGATCGACGCGTCGTTCGTGCCGATGATGAACACGACCGCGTCGGGATCCTCACTCGCCATCGTCTCCTGCGCGTGCTCCAACCAGTTGCGAATGCCGTTGTCGGCGAGCCCACTCGAGACCTTGTAGTCGATGGTCGCGTCGACGATCCCGGTTGCGCCCGCGGTGGCGCCGAGCGCGAGGCCGAACGATCCCGCGAGCGAGTCGCCGCCGATCCACAACTTGAGCGGCTCACCGTTGCTGAGCTTGCGCGGCGGCTGGGACTTCTTGTGCGATCCCTTGGAATCGGTCACCGCGTGCACGGTCGTGCCGCTCGCGTGTTTGCCGGGGCTCACCACCGCGCCGCCCTCGTCGTTGCTGCGAAGCGCGGCGCCGGTTCCGACTCCCACGACGACCAGGACGGTGATCACGACGACGCTGAAAACGCGAACGCGACGACGCCGCGATGCGAGCCGCGCGCTGCGGTCGAGGGGGTCGGGAGATCGCTCGTCAGTCATTGCGGAGTCAATCGATCGTAGCGGCCGATTCGCTCCGGCAACGCACGGTAGGTGACCGTGTCAGTCCGTGTCGTCGCCGTCGCCGGGGGCCCGGCCGATCTGCGTGCGGTACAACTCCGAGTACAAGCCGCCTCGGGCCAGCAACTCCGCGTGTGTGCCGGTCTCCGCGATCTGCCCGTCGTTCACCACGACGATGCGGTCGGCGCCGACGATCGTCGACAGCCGGTGCGCGATCACGATCGCGGTGCGGTTCAGCAGTGTCAAGTCGAGGGCTTCTTGAATACCCTGCTCCGACTCGGAGTCGAGACTCGATGTCGCTTCGTCGAGGATCACGATCGCGGGATCCTTCAGCAACAATCGTGCAATCGCGAGGCGTTGTTTCTCGCCGCCCGACATGCGGTAGCCGCGTTCACCGACGACGGTGTCGAGACCGTCGGGGAGTGACGCGACGAGATCCCAGATGCGCGCGCTGCGCAGGACAGTCTCGAGCTCCGCGTCGCTCGCGTCGACCTTCGCGAACTTGAGGTTGGCGCGGATCGTCTCGTGGAACAGGTGGGGATCCTGAGCGACGAGACCCACCGACGCCTGCAACGATTCGAGCGTGAGCGTGTTCACGTCGTGGCCGTCGACGCGGACGGTTCCCTCGGTCGCCTCGTAGATGCGCGGCACGAGCATGCCGATCGTCGTCTTCCCCGCGCCGGAAGGTCCGACCAACGCGACCGTCTCGCCCGGTTCGATCGTCAACGAGACGTCGCGGAGGATCCAGTCGCTCGGATCGTCGGCACCCGGCGTGCCCGGCGTCTCCAACGACTCGAGCGAAACCTCGCGGCCGGGTGGGTGCCGGAACCACACGTGATCGAGCTCGACGCGTCCTCGCGGGTCGGTGAGCGGGATTGCGTCGGGGCGGTCGGCGATCAGCGGCGGGAAGTCGAGCACCTCGAAGACGCGCTCGAACGACACAAGGGCGGTGAGCACGTCGACGCGGGAGTTCGTGAGCTGCGCGAGCGGCTGGTACATCTGGGCGACGTACAGCATGAAGGCGCCGACGGTTCCCGTGGTGATCGCACCCGAGATCGCGAGGTTGCCGCCCACGAGGTACACGACGGCCGTACCGACCGCGGCGACGAGGCCGAGCGCGACGAACAGGACGCGGCCGTAGAGCGCGGTGCGCACGCCGATGTCGCGAACACCTGCGGCCCGGGTCTCGAACGCCCGGCGCTCCCGTTCCCGGCGCCCGAAGAGCTTCGCGAGCAACGCGCCGGCGACGTTGAACCGCTCGACGGTGAGGTTGTTCATCTCCGCGTTGAGCTGCATGCCTTCGCGCGTGAGCTGTTGCATCCTCGGACCCATGCGCCGCGCGGGCCAGACGAAGAACGGGAGCACGAACAGCGTCAAGATCGTGAGTCGCCACTCGAGGCTGAGCATCACCGTCAGCACGACCGCGAGACTGATCACGTTCGACACGACCGTTCCGAGCGTGGTCGTGACCGCTTGCTGCGCGCCGATGACGTCGTTGTTGAGGCGCGACTGGAGCGCGCCGGTCTGCGTCCGCGTGAAGAACGCGAGCGGCATGCGCTGCACGTGGTCGAAGAGCTGGACCCGCATGTCGTAGATGAGCCCTTCGCCCATCCGCGACGAGTACCAGCGCTGCAGCAGTGAGAGCATCGCGTCGGCGAAGGCGAGCCCGACGGCAGTCAACGCGAGGACGAGCACGAGGTGACGGTTGTGGTGCTTCGGCGGCAGCGCATGGTCGAGCAGGGCCCGGAAGAGGAGGGGCGGGACCGCCGTCACGATCGAGTCGACGATCACCGCGAGGATGAAGCCGATAAGGATCGCGCGGTAGGGCTTCACGTAGCCGAAGACTCGGCGGAGCGTCGCCCGGTTGACGCGGCGGTTCCGCATCGCTTCGTCGTGGTGGAAGCCTTGGAGCGTTCGGTGACTCATCATGGGCGTGGGTACGGTACCGATCAGGCGAGGGAGCCCAGGTCGCCGCCTCGGAGGGCGCTCGCGTAGCGTTCGCGCCATGGCCGCCGAAACTGATCCCGAGATCCGCCGCGAGCTGATCGAGACCATTCGCCGATTCATCGCACGCGAGGTGATTCCCGTCGCGTCGGAGATGGAGCGCGCCGACGAGTTCCCGACCGCGATCGTCGAGCAGATGAAGGCGCTCGGACTGTTCGGGATCACCATCCCCGAGGAGTACGGCGGCCTGGGCCTCGACCTGCTCACCTACATCGGGGTGGTCGAGGAGCTCGCGTACGGCTGGATGTCGCTGTCGGGGATCGTCAACACGCACACGATCGCCGCGTATCTCGTGGTGCACCACGGCACCGACGCCCAGAAGGAGCGTTGGCTGCCCCGTCTCGCGACCGGAGAGCTCCGCGGCTGCCTGTCGCTCTCGGAGTCCGACGCGGGGAGCGACACGCGCAATCTCGCCTGCCGCGCCGTGCGCGACGGTGAGGAGTACGTGATCGACGGCACCAAGATGTGGGTCACCAACGGTGAGCGCGCCGCGATCGTCGCACTGGCCGCTCGCACCGACGCCGGCGTCTGCTGCTTCATCGTGGAGAAGGAGCCCGGGCCGCGCAGCGGCGGCATCACCGTGAGCCGCAACATCGGCAAGCTCGGCTACAAGGGCATCGAGACCGTGGAGATGGCGTACGACGCGCATCGAATCCCGGCCGACTCCCTGCTCGGTGAGGAGGGCCGCGGGCTCGGCTACATCCTCGGCGCCCTCGAGGTGGGTCGCATCAACATCGCCGCCCGCGCGGTGGGTGTCGCCCGGGCCGCATTCGACGCCGCGATCGGATACGCGAGGGAACGGCGCACGATGGGCAAGCCGATCGCCGAGCACCAGGCGATCCAGCTCAAGCTCGCCGACATGGCGACGAAGCTCGAAGCGGCCCGGCTGCTGACGCGCAATGCGGCCGAGCGCAAGCAGGCGGGCGAGCGCGCCGACGTGGAGGCCGGCATGGCCAAGCTCTTCGCGAGCGAGACCGCCTTCGAGCTCGCAACCGACGCGATGCGCATCCACGGCGGCGTCGGCTACACCACCGAGATCCCCGTGGAGCGGTACTACCGCGACGCGCCGCTGATGCTGATCGGCGAGGGCACCAACGAGATCCAACGCCTCGTGATCGCGCGGGGCTTGCTGGCCCGAGCGGACGCCGCCGGCAGATAGTTCGGGTTGGTCGGGCCGGCCGCTCGAACGCCGAGCTGTCCCGAAGGCTCGCTGGCGCTCGCTTCGGGCCAACTGTTCGGATTGTCGACCGGCCGACCCTCGCGGCGCCGTGGTTTCGGCATTGAGGCGCTCCGACTTCGTGCCGATACCGCGCGCGGGCCACACGTTTCGGAGGCACACATGAACAAGGGCGGCTGGAGTTGGAAGCGCCAGTTCGGCGTCACGAACGCGAAGCGCCGGGTATCGCGCGCAACAGGCATCCCGTGGACGAAGTCGGGTCGACAGCGCAAGGTCGGGGCGATGTTCTGGCGGATGCATCGCTGCGCGCGCATCATCTTCTCG
>CAZLEC010000118.1:4616-10002 GCA_964558245.1 uncultured Burkholderiales bacterium
GGTCGGCGCCATGTTCTGGAAGCTGTTCAAGTAACCGACGGCTCGGTTGTAACGCGAAACGTCTCGGGGTCGGTAGCCGGCCCCGAGACGTCCCGAACGTCGTCTCGCTGTACTAACCGATCGTGACCGCGGCGAGGCCCGTGAGCGTCGCCTTCTTGAGCGGCTTGGCGTCGGTGCACGCGCCCGACGGGATCGTGATCTTCACCTTCGTCTTCAACGTCTTGCCGACGAACATACCTGCGCTGATCTTCCCTGACACGGTCGCGGTAATGCCCGTCTTGCCCGAGATGCTGACCAGTGTGGTCAGTGTCGCGGTCGACGTCTTCTTGTTGTTCCAGGTGATCGTCACCTTTGTGATCTCTTTGCCCGCAGACGCGAACGTCCCGCATGACGACTTCGTCGTCCCCTTCGCGGAGCCCTTCGACGATCCACTGGTAACGCCGCCACCCTTGCAACCCTTGATCGGAAGGGTGAACGTCGTCGTCTGGAGCTTCGGCGTTGCACCGAGACCGGGAGAGAACGTCACAGAACCTGACGGCTTCGCACACGTGACGAGCGTCGCCGCACCGGCCGGCCCGGCGCTGAACGCCAGCGGGGCCATCAGGGCGAAGGCCATCGTCAATATTCCCAGCTTCTTCATGTACTGACCTCTTTCGGGTTGTCCCCGGCTGCGCGAGGGTACCCACCGGTCACCGGTTGAACACCCGCGCCAGGCGGGCCCTACGCTTCCCGTCATGACCGTTCACGAGCGCCCCTTCGGCCGCTACTTCGAGGACTTCGAGGTCGGCGACGTGTACAAGCACTGGCCCGGCAAGACCATCACCGAGGCCGACGACCACCTGTTCTGCATGATCACGATGAACCATCATCCGTTGCACACCGACGCCTGGTACGGCGAGACGCAGACGCAGTTCGGCAAGAACGTCGTGGTCGGCAACCTCGTGTACAGCCTCGTGCTCGGCATGTCGGTTCCCGACGTGAGCGGGGTGGCGATCGCCAACCTCGAGGTGGAGACGCTCCAGCACAAGCGACCCACGTTCCACGGCGACACGATCTACGCCGAGACCAAGGTGCTCGAGCTGCGCGAATCGCAGAGCAAGCCCGACCGCGGTGTCGTCACCGTCGAGACGTGGGGCTTCAACCAGCGCGGCGAAGAGGTCTGCTACTTCCGGCGGCGGGTCATGGTGCCCAAGCGCGAGGCGGCCAAGCCGCGTCTGCGGCCCTACGAGTCGCCGGCGTAGCAGCGAATCACGGCTCGGGCCGGCGCCCGGCGCCGGCAGTCCCCGTCGGGGCCGCAATACGGGGTTACGGTCTCGGGATCTCGAGCTGAGGAGCTTCTGTGAACGACGTTCCGCCGCCCCCGCCCCCTCCGTACGGCGCCGTCCCTCCCGGAGGGGCGAGCCCCGACGTCGGCGCCGCGATCTCCTACGGCTGGAACAAGTTCAGCGCGAATGTCGGGACGTTCATCGCGATCATCGTGCTGCCGGCCGCGGTCACGTTCGTCCTCGAATTGATCGGGATCTTCGTCGTTCGCGGGTTCATCGGCTTGTTCTTCTTCGTCGCGCTTGCGTTGCTCGTCGGCGCGGTCGCCTACCTCGGCATCTTCAACGCCGCGCTCATGGCGACGAGCGGTCAGTCGATCGACTTCGCCAAGGCGTTTCAAACCGAGCGTTGGGGCGAGTGGATCTCGTTCTCACTGCTCTACGGCCTCATGCTCGCCGTCGGCTCGGTGATCTGCGGCATCGGAGCTCTGTTCGTCATCGCGTTCTGGGGCTTGGCGCCGTTCTATTTCCTCGATCAGGGCAAGGGCCCGACGGAGGCCTTGAGCGCCAGCTTCGCGACGACGCGCTCGAAGCCCGGGCTCCCGGTCGCGCTCGGTCTGCTCGGCATCGTGGGCTGGGCGGGCGGACTGCTCTGCGGAATCGGATCGCTCATCAGCGTTCCCGTCGCGATCGTCGGCGCCGCGTATCTGTATCGCTACGCGACCGGCCAGGCCGTCGCGCCGTAAGCCGTCGCGTCGTAAGTAGGTCGCGTGCCGGTCGACGGTTGCGTCTTCTGCGCCGTCGCGTCGGGGAGCGAGCGATCACACGTCGTGCTCGACGAGCCCGACGTCGTCGCGTTCCTCGACCATCGGCCGGTGTTCAAGGGGCACGTGCTCGTGATCCCGCGTGAGCACGTGGTGACCCTTCCCGACCTGCCGGCCGAGTTGCTGGCCCCGCTGTTCGGCGCGGTCGCTCGTTGTTGCACCGCGGTAGTGGAGGCACTCGGCGCCCAGGGCTCTTGGGTGGCCGAGAACAACATCGTCAGCCAGGCCGTGCCGCACCTGCACGTGCACGTGGTGCCGCGCACCAAGGGCGACGGGCTGCGCGGCTTCTTCTGGCCCCGCCACAAGTACGACAGCGAGACCGAGATGGCCGACTACGCGAGCCGCCTGCGGGCCGCCCTGTCGCCTTGACTCCGATATGAAGTAATGATGTAATGACTGCATGACAACGATCACGAAGACCCAGGATCTGGCCGGATGGTTCGCCGGGCGGCTGCCCGACGACTGGTTCACCGCGCCGCCCGAAGTGACGACCGACCGCGAGGAGATCCTCGTGGTGGGCCGAGTCGGCGAGCCCGACTACCCGAAGGACGCCGACGACACCGCCCGCGCCGCCGCCCGCGAGGCGCGCATCCAGCGGTTCCGGGAAGAGACGCGCGAGCAGCGCATGAGGATCGCCGACGAGGCCGAGCAGCGAACCGGTCGCAAGGTCGCGTGGGGCGCGCAGTGCGGCGACGAGCGACGCGTGTTCACCGCGCTCGCGGTGCCCGTGATGACGCGCCTGCGGATGTCGGAGCGCCAGGTGCTCGACACGCTCGTGGGCGCAGGAGTCGCGCGCAGCCGCTCCGACGCGCTCGCGTGGTGCGTGCGCCTCGTGCGCGACCACGAAGGTGAGTGGATCGAGCAGCTCCGCGGCGCGCTCGTGGCCGTCAACGAAGCACGCGCGAACGGCCCGAAGCCCTCCGCGTAACCCCGGGGGTCAGCTCAGCTGAGGACGCGCTTCTTGAAGCCGTCGATGCCGAGCTTCAGGAAGGCCACGGTGAACCCGATCAGCGCGAAGTAGATCGCGACGATCGGCATGTGGGGCACGCCGTTGGTGAGCGCGACGCGCATTCCCTCGCTCATGTAGATCAACGGGTTCACGAGCACCGCGACCTTGAGCCACGGCAACGGTGTGAGCGTGCGCCACGGGTAGTAGACCGCGCCGAGGAACGTCATCGGGATCACGAGCAGGCTGAAGATCAGCGGCACCTGGCGCGGCTGCACACGAGTGCCGATGGTGAGGCCGAACGAGGCGCTCATCACCGCCGCGAGCGGCAAGAGCGTGATCAGGTAGAACCAGTGCACCGAGAGGTGCACCTTGTTGGCCGGGATGAACAGGGCGAGGGGAAACACCACCAGCGAGGCGAGCAACGCCTGGAGCGCGCCACCGGCGACCTTCTCCGCGGCGACCGCCCAGACCGGCATCGGCGCGAGCACGCGATCTTCGATCTCGCGCGTGTAGCCGAAGTCCTGGACGAGCGGCAGCGCGACTGCTTGCACGCCCTGGAAGATCATCGCGCTCGCGATCGTGCCGCCCACGAGCAACGTCGCGAAGCTCGACGGCTTCGAGCCGATCGCCTCGCCGATCTTCGGGAACACGTACGTGAACACGAAGATCAACAGCAGTGGCTGCATGATCGTGCGGCCGAGGAACATCCACTTGTCCTTGCCGAGCACGGTCAGATCGCGGCGGAGCAGCGCGACGAACGCGTGGCGAGACGACGCGCGCGCGGTTCCCAGGGTCTGTTCGGCAGTGGCCGTTGCCGTCATTCGCGGAGGTCCCTTCCGGTGAGGTTGATGAACACCGTCTCGAGCGTCGTCTCCTTCACACCGACGTCGGTGATCGCGAAGCCCTGCCGGTCGGCGTGCGTGATCACGTCGGAGAGCGTCGGCCCGCCGTGGGTCACGTACGCGTACACGACGTCGTCGACGACTCGCGCGCTGTCGATGCCGGGCAGCGCCGCGAGGTCGTTGGCGAGGGCCTGCAGATCGCCCGAGGCCTGGATGCGCAACTCGGTGTCGGCGCCGATGGTCGCCTTCAGTTGGGCGGGGGTGTCGAGCGCGAGGAGCCGGCCGTGGTCGACGATCGCGACCCGCCGGCAGAGCGTGTCGGCCTCTTCCATGTAGTGCGTCGTCAGCACGATCGTCTGGCCGTTGGCGTGGAGCTCGTGGATGACGTCCCAGAGCGCGAGGCGGCTCTGCGGGTCGAGGCCCGAGGTCGGCTCGTCGAGGAAGAGCACGTCGGGCTCGTGCATGATGGCGCGGGCGACCATCAACCGTTGCGCCATCCCGCCCGAGAGCTCGTCGGCGCCGGCCTTGGCGCGGTCGGCGAGCCGGAACTGCTCGAGGAGCTCGCCGGTCTTGCGGTGCGCTTCCTTGGCGCTCATGCCGAAGTAACGACCGTGGAAGAACAGGTTCTCCGACACGTCGAGGGAGCGGTCGAGCGTGTTGGTCTGGGGCACGACGCCGATCACCTGCTTGGCGGCGGCGGGATGCGCGACCACGTCGACGCCCCCGACCCAGGCCTCGCCCGATGTGGGGATCACGCGGGTCGTGAGCATGCCGACGGTCGTGGTCTTGCCGGCGCCGTTCGGGCCGAGCAGGCCGAACACCTCGCCCCGTTCCACCGAGAGGTCGAGCGATTCCACCGCCCGCACCGCGCCGCCCCGCCCGTCGAACACCTTGGTGAGCGCGACGGTGCGGATGACCCCGTCACCGGTCTCGCGCCGGCCCGTTCCGGCCGGTTCCGCGGCAATCGTCATGAATCCGATCCTACGGCCGGCGGGCCCGCGCGCGGTCTCGATGCGGTGCCGGCGCCCGGACGCGAGTGCGCGCTGTCGTCGGCGAGGTGGTGTTGAGTATCCTCCGCCTCGTGTCGGGGGGCGTCACGATCACCTTCTACGGAGTGCGGGGCTCGACGCCCTGCACCGGCGCCGAATTCGCGCGCTATGGCGGTCACTCCTCCTGCGTGGTGCTCGAGGCGCCCGACCAGCCGCCGATCCTCTTCGACCTCGGCACCGGCCTGCGTCCCTACGGGATGACGTGCGAGGGCACCTTCCACGGAACGGCGCTCCTGTCGCACCTCCACTGGGACCACATGCAGGGCCTGCCGTTCTTCGTGCCGCTCCACGTCGAGGGCGCCACGCTCGACGTCTACGGGCCGCGCCAGGCCGAGGGGCCGCTCGGTGAGGTCTTCGCACAGATGATGCGCCCGCCCTTCTTCCCGATCCGGCCCAGCGACCTGACCGGCGAGGTGCGCTTCCACGACACCGCCGACGACGACTTCCCCGTCGGGCTCGC
>CAZLEC010000119.1:0-9944 GCA_964558245.1 uncultured Burkholderiales bacterium
CGGACACGTGGACGAGACCGTCCATGCCGCCGAGGTCGACGAACGCACCGAAGTTCACGACCGACGAAACCGTTCCCTTGCGGATCTCACCGGGCTTGAGGTTCGTGAGGAATTCGTCACGCTGCTCGCGCTGGGTCTCTTCGAGATACGCGCGGCGGCTGAGCACGACGTTGTTGCGGTTCTTGTCGAGCTCGATGATCTTGCACTCGAGCACCTTGCCCACGAACGGGTGCAGATCGCGCACGCGCCGCAGGTCGACGAGCGACGCGGGCAGGAAGCCGCGCAAGCCGATGTCGATGATCAGGCCGCCCTTGACGACCTCGATGACCGGGCCCGACACGACCTCGTCGGCCTCTTTCTTCGCCTCGATCGTGCCCCACGCCTTCTCGTACTGCGCGCGCTTCTTCGACAGGATGAGGCGGCCGTCTTTGTCTTCTTTTTGCAGGACGAGCGCTTCGACTTGTTCACCGAGTGACACGACCTCGTGCGGGTCGACGTCGTTGCGGATCGAGAGCTCCTTGGTGGGAATCACGCCCTCGGACTTGTATCCGATGTCGAGGAGCACTTCGTCGGAGTCGATCTTCACGACCGTCCCGGCGACGAGATCGCCGTCGTCGAACGCGACGATCGTCGCGTCGATCGCGTCGGCGAACGAACCCTCCAGGTCGTTGACGGTTACCTGGGTCTCCTCGAACTGCGCTTCATCGCTCCCGCCGTCGGTGGTGTCCACGGCTGACGCGGGGGCGGTCTCGTCGGGCGCTGCGCTCTCGGCGGTCGCGCCCGGTTCCTGGTCCGGCACTCGGTTTCCTGCTTTGTGTTAGGTATGAGGAGCGCCGTTCCCGATTCGGGCGCGCGCACCTCGCCGCCCCGGCGGAGCAGCGAGCGCGAAGGCTACAGCGCGTGCTCTCGGGCCGAAAGCCCGTGATCGGCTGCGTCGCGTCCGGCACCGACCCCGACGGCGGATCGCGGGCTGCTCACAACAGTGTGGCGGCGGCGGCCGGACACCGTGACGGCAATGCCGAGCACGGCGAAGACCTGAGCGACCGCCATGACCCGCTCGCATTCGAGCGGATATGCGACCGTGTTCATGCCGAGACACACGGTGAGCACGGCGTAGACGATCGCCAGCTGGCCGATCCGGGTGCCGCGGGCCGTCCGACCCGCCACCGCGCCGAGCACAACGGTGACTGCCGTCAATACGACCATCGCACCGACGCCCGGGGTGTGCGCGGACATCGCTTTGGCGATGCCGGCGAACGGGAGCGCGAGCGCCCCGGTGCGTGAATAGGTGTGCGCGAGGAACGGGAACTCGCCCAGCCGGGCGCGGATCCACACGGACCAAATGACGTAAGGAACGAGGGCCGCGGCCGCGGAGAAGCACGCGTCTCGGTCGCGTCGCTTGATCGCCTGCCAGAACCACGGGATCAGGGCGAGCGCCGCAATCTCTTTGACGAGGATCGCGCCGGCGACGACGGTGAGTGCTCCGGCACGCTTGCCCCGGCCGTCGAGCACACACGCGAGGAGCAGCAACGCGATCGCGAGCGGGTCGGCGTAGACGTGTTGGGAGCTGAAGAGCAGGCCCGGCGCGAGGAGCACGCCCGCCGCGGCGATCGGCGCCGCCCCCAGATCCGAGAGGACCACCGCCCCCAGACCCGGCACCGCCGCGATCGCCCCCGCGAGACGACGGCCGGCGGCCACCCCACCCATGCCGGCCTTCCGAGGGCGAGCAGCCAGCCGAGGAGCGGGAGCCCGATCCGGCCGTAGCGGTACGGCGCCTCCGACAGTTGGCCGACGGCCGCGAACCCACGCCCCGGTCCCAGCGGGGCTCGAGCGCAGATCCGGAAGAAGAACGCGTCCGATTGCGCGTAGAACGCGCTCGAGCCGTGCGCGGCGATCGATCGGACGCCGAGCACGGCAAGCCCGACCGCGACCGCGCCGGAGAGCATCCACGCCGCGGGCGGGACCGGCCTCGCCGCGCGCACACGTGTCTCCGGTCGGCGGGGCACGCCACTCTCGACGGCGCGAATGTCGCCGAATGAACCCCGGCGGGCGGGGGCCGGGCATCGGCCCGGCCGGGCGCGGGCCCGACCGCAGCGAGCGCGGGACTACGGGTCGGAGATCCGAGCGAGGAGCCCGAGGCTCGCGGCGCCGTCCCGGGGGTGCCGCCGGCCCGCGATCGCGACGGCCACGCACAACGCTCCGAACACTTGCGCGACCACGAGCACCCGCAGGTTCTCGAGCAGGAAGGTCAGCGCGTTCTTGCCGAGGCAGATGGTGACGACCGTGTACACGCCCGCCAGCACGCCGATGCGCGTCCCGCGTTCCAACCAGGTCGCGACCGCCCCGAGCGCGACGGTGACCGCGACACACGCGACGACGGTGCCGACACCGGGTGTCCGGGCGGTCACCGCCTGCACGAGGCCGACGAACGGCGGGCTCAACGCCCCGGCGCGCGAGTAGGTGTGCGCCAGGAACGGAAAGCTCCCGAGCCGGAACCGGATCCACACACTCCACGCGAGATACGGGGTGGCCGTGGCAGCCACGGCCGCCGCGGCGCGACCGTCGCGCCGCACCCACGCGCCCCAGAGCCAGGCCACGAGGGCGAACACGGCGATCTCCTTCACCAGGATCGCCGCCGTGAGCGCGAAGAGGGCCGCGGGCCGGTGGCCGCGCCCCTCGAGCACGCACGCCAACAACAACAACGCAACGAGGAGCGGGTCGGCGTAGGGATGGCCGTAGTTCAGGAGGAGGCCGGGCGCCAGCAGCACCACCGCCGCGGCCGCGGGCGGGGCACCGAGATCGGCCAGCAGCACCGCCGCGATGCCAGGGATCGCCGCGATCGACGCCACCGAGATCACGACGAGCGACCACCCGACCCACGCCGGGCGACCGAGCGCGAGCACCCAGCCGAGCAGCGGGAACCCGATGCGCCCGTAGCGGTACGGCGCCTCGCTCACGCGCCCGACGGCCGCCCACCCGTGCGTGCTGCCGAGCGGGCGCTGCGCGATGAGCCGGAAGAGATACGCATCGCCCTCGACGAAGAAGGTTCCTTGCCCTTGGTGCCGCGCAGTCGTCACCACGAGGACACCGAGCGCGAGCGCCACCGCGCCCGAGAGCACCCACGCCATCTGCGGGATCCGCCCCGGCCGGGTATCCGACTGCACAAGACTTCCTCGACGGGCCGGCCCGCCGGGTGAACCGCGCGTCGGCTACTTGGCGTCGGCCCAGTTCGGGCCGAACCCGAGATCGACCACCAGCGGGACCCGCAGCTCGGCCGCCCGGGCCATCACGTCGGAAACGAGGGTCTCCACCTGCTCCCGCTCCCCGAGCGGCACCTCGAGCACGAGCTCGTCGTGCACCGTGAGGACCATGCGGCTCTCGAGCGCGGCGGCCTCGAGCGCCCGGTCGACGTTGATCATCGCCAGCTTGAAGATGTCGGCGGCCGTGCCCTGCACGGGGGCGTTCTGGGCCATCCGCTCCCCCATCTGGCGGATACGGAAATTGTCGGACGACAGCTCGGGGAGCTGGCGGCGGCGGCCGAACAGCGTGGTGGTGTAACCGCACGCCTTCGCGTCGCGGATCGTCTGCTGCATGTAGCCGGCGACGTTGGGGAAGGCCGCGAAGTACGCGTCGAGGATCTCGCGCGCCTGGTCGGTCGGGATGTCGAGCCGTTGCGCGAGCCCGTAAGCCTCCATGCCGTACGCGAGGCCGTAGTTGACGACCTTCGCGAAGCGGCGCTGGAACGCGTCGACCTTCTCCTCGGCGACGTCGAACACGCGTGACGCCGTGGTCGTGTGCACGTCGGCGCCCCGCTCGAACGCGTCGATCAGGCCCGGATCGTCGGCCAGGTGCGCGAGCACGCGCAGCTCGATCTGCGAGTAGTCGGCGGTGAGGATGCCGCAACCGGAATCGGCGATGAACGCGCGGCGCAGCTCGCGCCCGCCGGCGGTTCGCACGGGCACGTTCTGGAGGTTCGGGGACTCCGAGGAGATGCGGCCGGTCGTGGTCGCGAGCTGGTTGAACGTCGCGTGGATCCGGCCGTCGGGACCGACGAGCGGCGGCAGCGCGTCGGCGTAGGTGCTGCGCAGCTTCTCCACTTCTCGGTACCGCAACAGATCCTCGACGATCGGGTGCTCCTCGGCGAGCTTCTGCAGTGAGTCGGCATCGGTCGACGGACCGGTCTTGGTCTTCTTCACCGGAACGAGCTCGAGCTTCTCGAAGAGGATCCGCCGGAGCTGGGGCGTGGAGTTCACGTTGAACTGCTCGCCCGCGTGCGTATGGATCAGGGCCTCGAGCCGGCGGCACTCGTCGTTGAGCTCCTTGCCGAGCTCGTTCAGGAACTCGAGATCGATTCGGATGCCGGCGTCTTCCATCCGAGCGAGCACGCGCACGAGCGGCAGCTCCATGCGCTCGTAGAGGTCGTGGAGCTCCCGCGCGCGAAGCGACTCCTCGAGCGACTCGACGAGCGGGATGAGCAGCGCGGCCCGCCGCTGCGTCTCCTCCACGCCCGCGTCGCCGTCGAGATCGAGCGTGCCCTCGAGCCGGTCGGGGGAGACGAGCTCGACCGAGAGATAGCGGCGCGCGAGATCCTCGAGGGTGTACTTCCCCTCACCCGGGTCGAGCAGGTACGCCATCAGCGCGGTGTCGTGCTCGAGGGACCGCAGATCAAGGCGCAGACCGTGCGCGAGCTCCTTCGCCCGGTGCGCCACGAGATTCGGCACGGCTCCGGCCGCGAGCGATTCGAGGGCCGCGCGCACCTTGGCGTCGTGGAGGAGCTCGGCGTCGACGTAGGTCGCGGCATTCGGCGCGGTGGTCAACGCGAGCGCCGTGGGCTCACTGCGCCCGGCCGCGCCCGACCAGCGGGCCTCGGCCGCGACCCGCGGCGCCGCTTCGGCGGCTTGCAGGAGCGCCACGGCCGCCGCCGCGTCGCGCGCGACGACACCTTCGATCTCGAACGCCTCCGTCTCGGGTGCGGCCGCCGCCTCTCCCTGCTCGCCGAACGCGTCGAGGACGCGAGGAAGCAAGGTGCGGAACTCGAGCTGGTTGAAGAGCACGCGCACGCGCTCGGCGTCGAGCGCGACGAGCTCGAGGTCCTTCGGCTCGACACCGAACTCGACCTCCCGGTCGAGCACGGACATCTCGCGGTTCTTGAGCACGCGGTCGTGCGCGTCGCCGAGATTCTGGCGTTGCTTCGGCGGGAGCGCGTCGAGGTGCTCGTAGATCCCTTCGAGCGAGCCGTACGTGGTGACGAGCTTGGCTGCCGTCTTCTCGCCGACACCGGGCACACCGGGCAGGTTGTCGCTCGTGTCGCCGCGCAGCGCCGCGTACTCCGGATACTGCGCCGGCGTGACACCGCCGCAACGGTCGGCGATACCGGCTTCGTCGTAGAGCGCGTAGTCGGAAACGCCGCGCTTGTTGTACAGCACCTTGATGTGCGGGTCGGCGACCAACTGGAACGAGTCGCGGTCGCCGGTGACCACCACGACGTCGATGCCGTCCGCGGCCGCGCGCGTCGCGAGCGTCGCGATCACGTCGTCGGCCTCGACGCCCGACACTTTGAGCTGGCGGATCTCGAGCGCGTCGAGCACTTCGTGGATCAACGGCAGCTGCGACGCGAACAGGTCGGGTGTCTCCTTGCGGCCGGCCTTGTAGTCCGGATCGAGCTCGTATCGATACGTGCTCCCGCCCGGCGCGTCGAACGCCACCGCGAGATGGTCGGGGTGCTCGTCGGCGACGACCTTCGCCAACATCGAGGTGAAGCCGTACACCGCATTCGTGACGGTCCCCGACTTCGTCGCGAGATCCGTCGGGAGCGCGAAGAACGCCCGGTACGCGAGCGAATGGCCGTCGAGCAGGAGCAGTTTCGGCATGCGCGCCGATCGTAGGCCCGACCTGAGACGCGCACCTGCGCCCGGTTACTCCTTGGGGGCAATTGTCCCCTGCACCACGTCGGTGGCAACCTCGTGGATCTTGCGGCGCGAGTCCATGGCGGCCTTCTGCAGGAACCGCCACGACGCCGCCTCCGAGAGCGAGTGCTCGTCCATGAGGCGGCCCTTCGCCCGATCGATGATCTTGCGGGCCTCGAGCCGTTCGGCCAGGTCGGCGTTCTCGTGCTCGAGCGACACGATCTGCTCGAAGCGGCCGAGCGCCATCTCGATCGCGGGGATCAGGTCGCTCTTCTGGAACGGCTTCACGAGGTAGGCGAGCGCTCCGGCGTCGCGAGCCTGATCGACGAGATCGTGCTGCGAGAACGCGGTCAGGATCAACACCGCCGCGAGTCGCTCACCGGCGATCGTGCGGGCCGCGGTGAGCCCGTCCATGCCGGGCATCTTGATGTCGAGGATCGCGAGGTCGGGCCTCAACTCCCGCACGAGCTCGATCGCCGCGTCGCCGCGGCCCGTCTCGCCGACCACCTCGTAGTCCTCTTCCTCGAGGATCTCCTTGAGGTCGAGCCGGATGATCGCTTCGTCCTCGGCCAGCACCACGCGCACGCGCCGCATCATCGGAGGGTCCCTGCGTCGGAGGAATCGGCACTCATGTCGATCTCGGCGGCCATCCGGTCGAGGAGTGCGTCCTGCTCGCCCTCGAGCTCGCCCACCGCCCGCCGCAACGTGTCGCGCTGGCGGGTCTGGGCGTCGGCGTGGCGCCGCACCTCGCGAGCTTCGGCATCCGCGACCGGCGTCTCCGACACCAAGGAGCGCAACCGGGCGTCTTCGGCCTCGGCCTCGAAGAACGCGCACTGCTCCTCGGCGACCGCGAGCTCCGCGCGCAACCGCTTCAGGCGGTCACTCACGTCGATGAGGCGGCGTTGGAGGAGCGTGCGAGGCATCGAACCAGCCAGTCTACGTGTCGGCGCCGGGTGTGGCAGCGTAGAACCATGACGAACAGGTCGCGCTCCCCCCGGCCCGCCCGGAAGAACGGCGCGTGAGCCCGCATCACGCCGTCTTCACCGCCGAGCACGAGGAGCTCCGGGCGGTGGTGCGCCGCTTCGTCGACACGGAGGTGCGCCCGAACGTCGACGCGTGGGAGCGGGCCGGGCAGTTTCCCGATGCGTTGTTCCGGCGGTGCGGGGAGCTCGGCTTCCTCGGCCTCCACTACCCGGCGCGCTACGGCGGCAGCGACGGCGACCTCGCGGCCGGCATCGTCTTCGTCGAGGAGCTGGCCCGGTGCGGCGCGGGCGCCATCCCGATGGCGATCTCGGTGCAGACCGACATGGCCACACCCGCGCTCGCCCACTTCGGAACCGACGACCAGCGGGAGCGATGGCTGGTGCCCGCGATCACCGGCGAGAAGATCGGGGCGATCGCGATCACCGAACCCGACGCCGGCTCCGACGTCGCCGCGATCGCGACGCGCGCAGTTCGCGACGGAGACGTATGGCGCGTCAACGGCCGCAAGATGTTCATCACGAACGGTGTGCGCGCACACTTTCTCACGCTCGTCGTGAAGACCGACCCCGCCGCCGGGCACCGCGGGATCTCCCTGTTCGTCGTCGACACGTCGTTGCCGGGCGTGTCGGTCTCGCGCCGGCTCGAGAAGCTCGGCATGCACTCGTCCGACACGGCGGAGATCGCCCTCGACGACGTGCCGGTTCCCCACGCCGATCTGATCGGTCTCGAGCCCGGACAGGGTTTCGCCCAGCTGATGTGGCAGCTCCAGTACGAGCGCCTCGCGGGCGCGGCCGCGTGCGTCGGGCACGCGACCCAGGTGCTGGCCGACACGATCGCGTACGCGCGAGAGCGCAAGACGTTCGGCCGGCCGATCTCCGAGCACCAGGTGATCGCGCACAAGCTCGCCGACGCCGCCACCGAGCTCGAGGCCGCGCGCTCGTTGCTCTACTCCACCGCGTGGCGCGTGATGCACGACGAGTATCCCGTGGCCGAGATCTCGATGACGAAGAAGTACTGCGCGCAGGTGCAGAACCGTCTGGTCGACGCGTGCTTGCAGGTCTACGGAGGCGCGGGCTACCTCGAGGAGACAGCAGTCGCGCGCGCGTTCCGCGACGCGCGCCTCCAACGCATCGGCGGCGGTACCGACGAGATCATGAACGAAGTGATCGCGAAGCGCCTCGGGCTCGGCCGAGGAGCTACATGACCGACGACGCAGACGCGGTCCAGCCACAGGTTGAGGAGCCTTCGGACGCGGCGAAGGTCTCGGACGCGGACAAGGTCGCGATCGCCACTCCCCTCCTCGCGTTCAGCGTCTTGCTCCTCGCGCTGGTCCCGTTCTTCGCGTGGGCCGGTCGCGGCGAGTGGTTCGAGCACGACGACTGGGACTATCTCGTGCAGCGCAAGGCCGGCGACCTCGGCGATCTGATGCGCCCGCACAACGGACACTGGGAGACGATCCCGGTGCTCGTGTACCGCGCCGTCTGGTCGCTCTTCGGACTGACGTACCGGCCGTTCCAGGCCGTGTCGATCGGGTTGAGCCTCGTCGGTGCGGCCGTCTTCCTCGTGGTCCTCCTCCGGGCGCACATCCGACCGTGGATCGCGCTCATCACCGCGACGCTGCTCGTCCTCTTCGGTCCGGCCCAGTCGAACGTGGCCTTGAAGGTCACGAGCATCACCTTCGTCGGGTTCGCGGTGCCGCTCGGCCTCCTCCAACTCCTGCTCGCGGATCACGACGGGCCCCGAGACCGGCGCGACTGGTTCGGGCTCGCCGCGGGCCTCGCCGCCGTTCTCTGCTCCAGCGTGGCGGTCGCGATGTTGTTCGTGGTGGGCGTCGCGATGCTCCTCAAGCGCGGATGGCGCGTCGCGGCGTTCCACGTGCTTCCTCCGGCCACCGCGTTCGTGGTCTGGTTCGCGGCGATCGGCCACAAGGATCTCGGCGCCGGACAACCCGCTCGCCTGCGTCCGGTCCCGGCCGCCATTCACTTCGCGTCCGTGCTCGTGACCGGCACGTTCGAGGCGCTCACCCGGACCTCGCGCATCGGCGGTGCGCTCGTGATCGTGCTCTTGATCGCGTTCGTCGTCGGGCTGCGGCGGTCGAGCCCGGAGCGTCGGCGTGAGGGAGCCGTTCCCGCCGCGATGTTGCTCGGCGCGTTCGTGTTCGCGTTCGAGACTGGCCTCGGCCGCTCCGACCTCCTCTCGCAGGGTGCGAGTGCGGTGCGGGCCGGGCACTACATGGACGTCGTGGCGTACCTCGCGCTCCCCGCCGTCGCGTTCCTCGCCGAGGAGGTGGTTCGGCGATGGCGTGCCGTGCTTCCCGTGCTGGTCGTGCTGTTCCTGGTCGCGGTACCGCTCAACGTCCACGAGCTCGTGACGCACGAAAACGCCCGCGCGCCGCGCCTCGCCCTGTTCCGGAACACGTTGCTGCTCATCCCGCGCCTTCCCGTCGCACACGCCGTACCGAGCGCGGTCGAGCCCTTCAAGGGCGTGGCGTCACCGGTCACGGTCGGATGGCTGCTCCGAGCCGCGCGCCAGGGGAAGCTTCCGCAACCGCACATCACCAGCGTGAACACCGTTGTCGCGACGTTGCGAATATCGCTGCTGGTCGCGGGTGGACGCGTCACGCCCTGCCATCCGTGGCGCGGCCCGGTCGTGCGTCACCTCGAGAAGGGAACCTCGTTTCGTTTTCGCGGCGCCGGCGTGCAAGTCGCGTACCTGAGCGGTGGGCGAGCCGTCACTTCGCTGACGTTCACGACATCGAGTCGCCCGGCCGCGTGGCGCGTCACCGACGTCGGCGCCCCGATGACGTTGCGATTCACGCGCGTCTCCTCGGCGCGGCCCGCGCCGATGGTGTGCACCTGACGAGTGCCGACCCCTCTGTAGAGTCCGGCCGTGACCGCGCAACTCGACGAGCTGGAGCGCGCCGCACCGCGTCCCGGCACCGAGCCGCGCGCCCGGCCCCGCATCGACTTCAAGCAGCTCTGGCGGCCGACCGTGTTCTTCGTCGCGTCACGCATCGTCGTGGTGTTCGCGTTCGTCGCGGCCGCGGCCGCGCAC
>CAZLEC010000120.1:0-9935 GCA_964558245.1 uncultured Burkholderiales bacterium
GGTTCCGCGAAGCGCGGGAACTCAAGCAGGGCTACGACGACGGGCTGTTCCGGGAAGGCTCCGGCACGCTGGCCGACGTCGACAGCAAGTCCGACGAAGACCTCGACGACGACGATGATCTCGACGACGACTTCGAGGACGACGAGGACTGGGACCCCGACCACCATCTCTAGGCAGGCGCTCAGGTAGGCGTCCCTGGCCGGCGCCGGGCACCCCGGCTCAGGTGTTGCGGGGGTCCGAGCCTTCGGGGTCGATCTCGTAGCGACGGATGGCGTCGGCAACGGCTTCGGCCTTGACGTCGCCCGTCTGGGCCAAGCCGGCCAGCACACCGACCACCATGTGGGCGGCGTCGACCTCGAAGTGCCGGCGCAGCGCCGCGCGGGTGTCGGAGAAGCCGTAACCGTCGGTCCCGAGCACGAGGTAGGGCCGAGGCACGAAACGGGAGATGGCGTCGGGCACCGATTTCAGCCAGTCGGTGACCGCCACGATCGGGCCTTCGACGTCGCGGAGCTGCTGGGTCACGAACGGGACACGCGGAGGATCAGCCGGGTGCAGCCGGTTCCATCGCTCGGTGTCGATGCCGTCGTCACGGAGCTGCTTCCAGCCGGGGACGCTCCACACGTCGACCGCGACGTCGTGGTGCTCGGCGAGCAGCGCCTGCGCCTCGAGGGCGTGCAGCACCATCGGACCGCTCGCGAGGAGCTGCGCACGATGCGTGCGCGCTTCGGGCGCGGCGCGGAAGCGGTACATCCCGCGCACGATCCCTTCCTCGACGCCCTCGGGCATCGGCGGCTGCACGTAGTTCTCGTTGTAGAGCGCGAGGTAGTAGAAGCAGTCTTCGTTGGCGCCGTTCTCGCCGCCATTGCCGTACATGCGGCGAATCCCGTCGCGTACCAGCACTCCCACTTCGTACGCGAACGCAGGGTCGTACGCGCGGCAGTTGGGGACCGCCATCGCGTAGTGCAACGACTGACCGTCGCAGTGCTGCAGCCCCTCGCCGGTGAGCGTGGTCCGGCCCGCGGTCGCGCCGAGCAGAAAGCCCTTGCCCCGTTGGTCGCCGTAGGCCCAGATCTGGTCGCCCACCCGTTGGAAGCCGAACATCGAATAGAAGATGAAGAACGGGATGAGCGGGTAGCCCCACGTGGAGTACGCGGTGGACGCCGCCGCGAACGACGCCATCGCACCCGACTCCGTGATCCCCTCTTCGAGGATCTGCCCGTTGGTCGCCTCGCGGTAGGAGAGCATGAGCGCGGCATCGACCGGCTCGTACCGCTGCCCCAGTGGCGAGTAGATCTTGAACTCGGCGAACAGCGCGTCCATGCCGAACGTACGCGCCTCGTCGGGAATGATCGGCACCACGCGCGATCCGAACTCGGGATCCTTCATGAGCACGCGCAGCAGCCGCGTGAACGCAGTCGTGGTGGAGGCCTGCACCTTCTCGCCGGTTCCCGCGGTGAGCTGGTCGATCACTTCGTCGCGCGGGAACACGACGAACTTCGACCGCTCGACGCGGTCGGGCAGGAAGCCCGCGAGCGCGCGTCGACGCTCCATGAGGTACTCGTACTCCGGTGAGCGGAACCCCGGGTGGTAGTAGGGCGGGTCGCCCCCTTCGAGCGCCTCGTCGGGCACCTCGAGGTAGAGCCGGTCACGGAAGCTCTTGAGCTCCTTCACGGTCATCTTCTTGATCTGGTGCGTCGCGTTGCGCGCCTCGAAGTCGGTGCCGAGCGTCCAGCCCTTCACCGTCTTGGCGAGAATGACCGTCGGCGCGCCTTCGTACTCGATCGCCGTCTTGTAAGCCGCGTAGAGCTTGTGGTAGTCGTGCCCGCCGCGCGGCAGCTTCTGGAGCTGGTCGTCGGTGAGATGGTCGACCATCTTGCGCAAGCGCGGATCGGGCCCGAAGAAGTGCTCACGGATGTACGCACCCGACTCGACCGCGTACTTCTGGAAGTCGCCGTCGAGCGTCGCGTTCATCCGGTTCACGAGCACGCCGTCGACGTCGCGGGCGAGGAGGTCGTCCCAGGCCCCGCCCCAGATGACCTTGATCGCGTTCCAGCCCATGCCGCGGAACGCCGACTCGAACTCCTGGATCACCTTGCCGTTGCCGCGCACCGGACCGTCGAGCCGCTGCAGGTTGCAGTTCACGACGAAGATCAGGTTGTCGAGTTGCTCGCGCGCCGCGAGGCGCAGCGCCGCCATCGCCTCGGGCTCGTCCATCTCGCCGTCGCCGACGAAGCACCACACCCGCGCCTTCGACGTGTCGACGAGCTGGCGGTTGTAGAGATAGCGATTCAGCCGGGCCTGGTACACCGCGGCGATCGGGCCGAGCCCCATCGACACAGTGGGAAATTCCCAGAAGCCGGGCAGGCGGCGCGGGTGCGGGTACGACGGCAGGCCGTGGCCGCCGACCTCACGACGGAAGTGATCCAGCTGGTCTTCGGTGAGCCGCCCTTCGAGGAACGCGCGCGCGTAGATGCCCGGCGCCGCGTGGCCCTGGAAGAACACCTGATCGCCGTAGCCGCCGTCGGACTTGCCGTGGAAGAAGTGGTTGAACCCGACCTCGTAGAGCGCGGCCGCCGACGCGTACGTCGAGAGATGACCGCCGAGCCCGTCGAACCGGTGGTTCGCCCGGTCGACCATCATCACCGCGTTCCAGCGGATGAACGCGCGGATCCGCCGCTCCACGTACTCGTCGCCGGGGAACCACGGCTCCTGCTCGGGCGGGATCGTGTTGATGTAGTCGGTCTGCACCATCAACGGCACGCCCACGCCCTTGTCGCGCGCGCGTTCCATCAACCGGGCGAGCAGGTAGTGCGCGCGGGACTTCCCGCGACTGTCGACCACCGCATCGAGCGAATCCAGCCACTCGGCCGTCTCCGCCTGATCGATGTCGGGGAGCTGGTGGATCGAGCCGTCGATGAACATACCTGCGTACCAGCGTACGGCGGCCGGGTGCGACCTCGGTTCCACCCTGGTTCCCCACGGGCGAGTGTCATCGGTGCCAGGCTTCGCCCCGTGCGGCGCCGCCCGCAGAAGGAGAGACCGAACATGCGCCAGAGCCGAGGTTTGGGACCGTTCAGCGGTGGTCAGCTGACCGTCATCATCGTCACGTTCGCGCTGCTGTTGTTGTTCCCCATCGGGGCGTGGGCGGTCAGTGGGTCAAACGTGTTCGTGACCGACGCCGCCAGCGGGCAACACGCGTCGGTGAACACAACCGGCGCGCTCAACGTGGCCCAGGCCGGGCCGAAATCGTTCTTCTACCGCGGGGTCCCTGCCGACGTCGCCACCTTCAAGCAGGTCATCGCCGCACCCCCGGGACGCGCGCTGGTCGTGACGTCGATCGCGTACAACGTCTTCAAGGCGACCGTGACCGGCGCCAACCACTTCATCGGTATCGCCGTGAGCAAGACCAACAACACGTGCGCCCAGGTCGTCATCGATCCGACGAGCGGGCTGACCGCAGCCAATCTCAACCCGGCCACCGTGGGAGAGACCGTCATCCCGTTCCAGCCCGGCCTGGTCGTGCCGGCCGGCCGAGCGCTCTGCGCCTTCAACATCGACCCGACCAACATCGGGGCCGAGGTGTACGCGTACGGCTTCACGGTCGCCGCGGCCGCGGCTCCGACCGGTGCTGCTGCCACATCGGGAAGCGGGAGTGCCGCGACCGGAGTACCGCATCGTCAACGGTGATGAGTGGGCGGTAGGCGACTCGAACGCCTGACCTCCTGCGCGTCATGCAGGTGCTCTACCAACTGAGCCAACCGCCCTGGAAGGTTTGTCAGGATAGCCCCTGCGCCGGATCGCCCCTTCGTTTCCCGCGGTACCGTTCGCCGGATGGGATTGCTCGACGGCCAGCGCGCGTTCGTCACCGGCGGCGCATCGGGAATCGGCGCCGCCACCTGCCGACGTATGGCCGAGGAAGGCGCCCGGGTCGCGGTGGTCGACGTCGACGCCGAACGTGCCACCGAGGTCGCCGATTCGATCGACGGGATCGCGTGCGCGGTCGACGTCACCGACTTCGGCGCGTTGCAGGCCGCGGCGGTCGACGCGAACGAGCGCCTCGGCGGGCTGACGCTGCTCTTCAACAACGCCGGCGGCAGCTCACTGGCCGCGATCCACGACTGGGACCTCGCGGAGTGGCAGCGGATCGTCACCCTGAACCTCACCGGCGTGTTCCACGGGTTCAAGGCGGTGGCGCCACTCATCCTGGCGTCGGGTGGCGGCGCGATCGTTTCCACCGCGTCGATCTCGGGAACCCGACCGGCCGCAGGCGAGGCGCCGTACGCGGCCGCGAAGGCCGCGGTCGCCGCGCTCACGGCGTCGGCGGCGCTCGAGTACGCGCCCTCGATCCGCGTCAACGCGGTCTCGCCCGGGATGATCGCGACGCCGCTCACCACGTTGCTGCTCGAGAAGCGCGGTCTGGGCCGCGAGGACAACATGATCGCCAAGACACCTCTCGCGCGCATCGGCGCCCCGGCCGATATCGCCGACGTCGTGGTGTTCCTGTGCTCGGATCTCGCCCGGTTCGTGACCGGCCAGAACCTCGTGATCGACGGCGGGATGACGCTGCACGGGTCGGGAGTCGACGGCATCCTCGACGTCGTGCGCGACCTGATGGCCGGGGCCTGAAGGCCTAACGCGCTCCTCACAATTCACACACGCCGGCCTCATGTCGAGGGAGGACGATGCCCACATGAGACTCCGCACCGCAATCGCCACCGCCACCACCGCCGCCGTCCTCGCCACCTCGGGTGTCGCCCTTGCGGGCGCCACCACCAACTCGGGCAGCCGGCCCTCGACCACCCCCGCGACGGTTACGTCGGCGGTGGGCACCAGCGTTCGCCACCCGCTCGCAGGACGCGCCGCTCGCGTCCGCCTCCGCATTCGGATCCGCCGGGGCGCCGCGGCGGTGATCACCAAGACGATCGGGATCGACCGCAAGACCCTGCGCGCCGACCTGGCCGGCGGGCAGACGATCGCTCAGATCGCCACCGCCAAGGGTGTCGCGCCGCAGACCGTGATCGACGCGCTCGTGACTGCCGCGACCGACAAGCTCACCGCGGCCGTGACGGCGCACGAGATCACCGCGGCCCGCGCCACCAAGATCGAGCAGAAGCTCCCGGCTCGCGCCGCGAAGCTCGTGAACACCTGGCACCCGAAGCACGCCAAGACGACCGCCGCCTGAACCGAGCCCATTAGCGTCACCCTCGTGACGCCCGAGCCCCCGAGCACCGCCGCCGCACCGGTTCCCCGGTCGGCGGCGGTCCGCGTTCGCGTGGCCCGCCTCGGCGCGCGAGCCGCGCAGCTCGCGGCCCGGGTGCGGGGCGGGCGCGCCAGCGTGCTGCCCGGCTTCGTGGCGCTCAAGGTCGAGCCGAACCTCCTCACGACGCTGCTCGCCGACCGGCCCGCCTGCCTGGTCTCGGGCACCAACGGCAAGACCACCACGACCGCGCTCGTGGCCGCCGCGATCGGCGAAGGCGTCGCGACCAACCGCGACGGTGCCAACCTGCCGGCCGGATGGGTGAGCACGCTGCTCGACTCCCCCGGCCGGGGCCCGGTGGTGCTCGAGGTCGACGAGTCGTACCTTCCCGCGGCGCTCGACGCCACGCCCCGAGCCGTGGTGGCGCTGTTGAACCTCAGTCGCGATCAGCTCGACCGCCACTCCGAGACGCGCATGCTCGCGCTGCGTTGGAAGAACACGCTCGCCGCGCATCGCGACGCGCAGGTTGTCGCCAACGCCGACGACCCACTCGTGGTGTGGGCGGCCACCGGCGCGAAGGACGTCACTTGGGTCGCGGGCGGCGCCGAATGGCACAGCGACGCGGCGGCGTGCCCCGCGTGCGGCGAGCTCCTCGCCCGCAGCGCCGCGTCGTGGTCGTGTCCTGGTTGCGGCCTCGAACGGCCCCAACCGGCGATCTCGCCGCACGGCCAGGAGGTGACCGTGAGTGGCGTCGACTACCCGTACGTGCTCGCGCTGCCCGGACGCGCGAACCGGGGCAACGTGGCGATGGCGGTCGGCGCCGCGCACGCGTTCGGGGTGCCCGTCGACCGCGCGATCCGCGCGGTGTCGGGCGTGCAGGAGATCTCCGGCCGCTACGGCCGCTATCGCGTCGGTGAGCACGAGATCGTGCTGCTGCTCGCGAAGAACCCGGCCGGCTGGGTGGAGACGCTCGACGTGATCGACGACCTGCTGCCCGACCGGCACGGCACCGTGGTGGTTGCCATCAACGCTCGCGGGCCCGACGGCCGCGACCCGTCGTGGTTGTGGGACGTGCCGTTCGAGCAGCTCGCAGGCCGGGCGGTGATCGCCACCGGCGAACGCGCGACCGACCTCGCCGTGCGGCTCGACCACGCCGGCGTCGCGTACCGCAAGGACACCCGCGCGCCCCTCGTCGCCGCTCGGTCCGCGCGCGAGAACCCGGTTGTGATCGCGGCGACCTACACCAACTTCCTCTCACTCTCCCGCGAGCTCGACCGTGGCCGCTGAATCCGTCGTCGACATCGCGTTGGTGTTCCCGGAGTTGCTCGGGACCTACGGCGACGGCGGCAACGCGCTCGTGCTCGCCCGCCGGCTCTCGCGTCGCGGGATCGCGGCGCGCGTCATCGAGGTCGGAATCACCGACGCGATCCCGCGCCACGCATCGATCTACCTCCTCGGCGGCGGTGAGGACTCACCGCAGTTCACCGCGCTCGACGCGCTGCGAGCCTCCGGCGCGCTGCACGACGCGGTGGACGGGGGCGCCGTCGTGCTCGCGGTGTGCGCGGGCTTCCAACTCATCGGTGCGTCGCTCCCCCACACCGACGGCAGCACCGTGCCCGGCCTCGGCCTCGTCGACGCGGTCACGACACGCGCACCCCGGCGACTCGTCGGGGAGGTCGCGGTGCGCGACGACGCGCTCGGCACGGGTTGGCTGGTCGGCTTCGAGAACCACCGCGGCGTGACAGCACTCGGCCCGGGCGAGGTACCGCTCGGGCCGAGACAGCCGGCCCACGACTCCGCGACCGACGGCGTCGTGAAGGGCCGCGTGGTCGGCACCTATCTGCACGGGCCGGTGCTCGCCCGCAATCCCCTGCTCGCCGATCGACTCCTGGAGATGGTGACGGGACCGCTCGCACCCTTCGCCGACCCGCAGGCCGACCTGCTGCACGAGGAACGCCTCGCCGCGGTCAACGGCGCGCACGCGTGGTCACGCCGGGGATGGCGACGGCGAGCGCGTACACCCCGGCAACCACAGCCATGATCGAGAAGCTCGGCGGCAGCGAGCCGTCGAGGTAGCTCGCCGTCAGGCCCACCCACATCGAGAGCACTGCGAGACCGGCCGCGATCCCGAGCCCGGCCCACGGACGGTCGGTGAGGCGCTGCGCGGCGCCGGCCGGCCCCGCGACGAGACCGACCAGCAGCAGCGCGCCGACCGCCTGCGTGGCCTCCGCGGCGCAGACACCGACGAGCACGAGGAACCCGATGCCGAGCGCGCGCACCGGGAGTCCGCGCGCGCTCGCGACCGCGGCGTCGAGGCTCGCGAAGAAGAGCGGACGCGCGATCGCGATCACCGCGACGCACACACCGACACCGACCACGGCCGCGACCGCCGCCTGCGCCGCGCCGAGCCCGAAGACGGAACCGAACAAGACGTTCACGTTCGCCACACCATTGCTACCGCTCGACGACCGCGTGTAGATGCTGAGGAACAGCACACCGAGGCCGAGCACACCGGTGAACACCGTTCCGATCACGACGTCGTCCGAACGCCCGCGGTTGCCGAGCAGGCCGATGGCCACCGCGACGAGCACGCTCGCACCGAAGAGCCCGGCCCGCGCGTCGATGCCGAGCGCGAGGGCGCCGAGCGCGCCCGAGAACGCGACGTGGCTCAGCGCGTCGGCGCTGAACACCTGGCTCCGCAGCACCACGAAGTAGCCGACCAGCCCGCTCGCCGCCGCGATCGCGGTCCCGGCCAGGAACGCGTTGCGCATGAACGGATGCGCCAGCATGTCGAACAGGCCCGAGCCGGTCGCTGCCGCGGCGAGGTGTTGGAGCGTCACGCGACGCGGCTCCCGGCCGGCACCGGGCGCCGCCCCGGCGAACGCGCGAAGAGCCGGGCGGCGCTGTAGATCGCGAGGGCGACCGCGGAGATCCAGAACCCGACCGGATACGGCGAGTAGTACGCGATCGCGAGGCCGATCCACGCGATCGCGAGGCCGAAGCCGACCGCCAACGCGAGGCTGGCGGCCGGGCGGGCGGTTACGGCCTGGGCCGCGGCGGCGGGCACGACGAGCAGCGCGAACACGAGCAGCGCGCCCGTGATCTGCGCGGCCGCGGCAACCGCGACGCCGAGCACCACGAGGAACAGCACCGAGAGCGCGCGCGCACGTATCCCTCGGGCCGTAGCGACATCGGGATCGACCGAGGCGAACACGAGCGGTCGGTACACGAGCGCGACCACGACGACACACACGGCGGCAGTGATCACCAGCGTCGCCACCTGGCCGTTGGTGATGCCGAGGAAGTTCCCGAACAGCAGCGCGGTGACACCGTTCAGGAAGCCCGCGTACAGGCTCGCGAACAGCAACCCGCACGCGAGCGCGAACGCCTGCAACGTCCCGATCACCGCGGACTCCTCGCTGAACCCGCGTCGCGTCCTTCGCGGCAGCGCGGCAATGAACAGCGCGGCCGTGACGCAGAACGCGAAGAACCCGAGGCTCGCGCTCAAACCGAGCCAGACCGCGCCGGCCGCACCGGGGAAGCCCACGACCGACAGTGTGTGGCCCGCGAACGTCTCCTCGCGCAAGACCATGAACCAGCCCACCACCGCGGCGACGACGGCAACCGCGGTGCCGGCGCGAAACGCGTTGACCATGAAGTGGTAGGCGAAGAGGTTGTTGACGTCTCGCGCGATGTTCCAGGTGAGGTCGACGCCGGCCATCGTCATCGGGCGCTCAGTGCGTTCCGTGCGGGCCGTGCGGACCGTGCGCGTGGTGCAGGTCCGGGTGGTAGCTGGCGGCCTCCGGCTGACCCACCACGACGAGCCGGCCGTCGGACGCGTGCAGCACCTCGATCGGCGCTTGGTACAGGTCGGTCAGCGTCTCCGTCGTGAGCACGGTCTCGGGAGAGCCCGACACCGCGCCGCCGCGCCCGAGGTACACGACGCGGTCGAGATACGTGAGGATCGGGTTCACGTCGTGCGCCACGATCAGCACGGTCACGCCGACCGCCCGGCAGATGTTCGACACCAACGCCGCCACCCCCGCCTGGTTCGGGAGATCGAGGCTGTCGAGCGGCTCGTCGAGCAACAGCAGCGGTGGGCGGCGTGCGAGAGCTTGCGCGATCAGCAGCCGTTGCTGCTCGCCCCCCGAGCACTGCCCGATCGGGCGATGCGCGTAGTCGCTCGCGCCGACGAGCTCGACGAGCTCTTCCACCCGCGCCCGCTCGCGCCGGCTGCGCGCGTTCGGGAGCGGGATCCCGTAGCGATCTCCGTCGAGGCCGAGCCGCACGATGTCGACACCGCGGATGCGCACCGCGGGGTCGAAGCTCCGCCGCTGGGGCAGATACCCGATGTCGTGGTTGGAGACACCGGGCCGGCGGCCGTGCACCAGGATCTCGCCCGCGGCGAGCGGAACGAGGCCGAGGATCGCGTTGAGCATCGTCGACTTCCCCGACCCGTTCGGGCCGAGGATCGCCACGAACTCGCGCTCCGGGATCTCGAGGTCGACGCCCTGCCACACGGTCCGGCCACCGAGGTCGACCCGCGCCGAACGGAACGAGAGCGCGTTCATCGCCCGGTCGCCCGGCCCAGCGCCGCGGCCAGCGCGCGCAGCTCGCCTGTTTGCCAGCTCTGGAACGTCGCGTTCGCCGGCGTGAGGGTCTCGGTGATCGTGACCACCGGGATCCGGGCGGCCCGCGCCGCGTCGACGAGGCGTTGCACGTCGGGGGTGGAGGTCTG
>CAZLEC010000121.1:0-7639 GCA_964558245.1 uncultured Burkholderiales bacterium
CCTCGTTGGCGGAGAGGTGGGAATACTCGGTGAGGAAGTGGTGCTCGGTCGCCCACGTGTACTTGAAGCCGACGCGCTCGGCCGCCTGCACGATCGCGACCTCGTCCATGATCCGGCGGTGCTCGTCGCCGCGGAACTGCGGCATCACGCACGCGCTGTTGAAGAGTCCGAATTCCACCGTCGCTCCCTCTCGGTTCCCCCGTGCGCCCGCCGCAACATAACCTCCCGCCTCCGTGACCCACGCATACGACCTCGACCACGTCGCACTTGCCGCCGTCGACACCTCCGCCGCACTCCGTTTCCTCACCGGGACACTCGGCGGCACCGTGATCTTCGGCGGGCAATCGATCGGCTTCCGCCCGATGCAGGTGTGGATCGGCACCAACGACGGCGAAGGAATGCCGGTCGAGCTGCTCGAGCCGTGGGCGGTCGACCGGAACGACTTCCTGCAGCGATTCGTGGCGAAGCACGGCGCGGGTCCGCATCACCTCACGTTCAAGGTGGCCGACCTCGGCGCCGCGCTCGAGCGCGTCCGCGGCGCGGGATTCCACCCGGTGAACATCGACGTCTCCGATCCGAACTGGAAGGAGGCGTTCCTCATGCCGGCCGAGGCACACGGCACGGTCGTGCAGCTCGCGGAGTCGCACGGGCATCCCGAGACTCGCGCCGAGCTGCTCGCGCTCGTCGCCGAGCAGGGGCCGAACCAACAGCCTCGGTGGTGGCCGGATCCGTCGCCGGCCGAAGGCGCACCCGCGCGCCTGCTGCGCGTCGTGCTCCGCACCCCCATCCTCGCCACGGCGGTGGAGTTCTTCGCCGGCCTGCTCGAAGGCGAGGTCGAGCACGAGTCGGGTCGACGCGTCGACCTCGTGTGGCCGCGCGGCGCGCGAATCGGCCTCGAGTCGCACCCCGATGCTCCCCCCGGCGTCGACCGCCTCGAGATCGAAGGCCTCGCCGAGGCGTGCACCGTGGTCGGTACGCACTTCGTGCCCGCCTAGTCGCATCGGGCGTTCGCTGCGCGACGGAAGGCCGCGTCGAGCATGATGTTGTCGATGAGGTCGCGCAGACTGTTGCTCGCCGCGATCCTCTGCGTTTGTGTTTTGGGAAGGGGGGCGTACGTCGTCTACCTCGTACACACCAACGCGGTCGTCACGACCCACGGCGACGCCCCCACCTATCTCGGCCCCGCGAAGGAACTGATCGACCACGGCCGGTTCGACATCGCCGGCTCGCCGGGCGTGCCCGAGTTCCTCCGAACCCCCGGATATCCGGTGTTCATCGCCGCGGTCTACGGGATCTTCGGGCAGCGCAACGCGGCGGTGTTGCTGGTGCAGGTCGCGCTGAGCGCAGTCACCATCCTCCTGGCGTACCTCTTCGCCGCGCGCGTCTGGTCGGTGCCGATCGGCTTGCTCGCCGCGCTGTTCACGTTGCTGGAACCGCTGCAGAACGCGACGTCGTCCACCCTCCTCACCGAGAGCCTCTCGGCGCTCCTGCTGATCGTCGTCGCCGGCATCGGGTTCACTGCTCTGACGCGCGACGAGCCGCGTCCCGCGCTCTGGGCGCTGCTGGGCTTGGTCATCGCGGAGGCAACCCTCGTGCGCCCGGTGACGTACTACCTCCCGCTGCTCGTCGTGGTGGTACTGATCGTTCGGCGCAGGCTCCGCCGGGAGCGATGGCTGGATCTCGTCAAGATCATGGTGGCGTTCCTCGTGCCACTCGTCGTGCTCGTGGGCGGATGGCAGCTCCGCAATCACGAGCGAGTCGGGTCGTGGCAGTTCAGCGGAATCGAAGCAAAGAACGTGTACCACTACCGGGCCGCGGGCGTGATCGCACGCGCCTCGGGCGTGCCGTTCGCCGAGGCGCAGCACGAGTTGGACAAGCGGTTCGGGCCCCGCGGCGCCGAGAGTCAGGGCTCCTATTACGACCGGATGTACCGAGCCGGAATTCGCATCCTGAAGTCGCATCCGGCCGACACGTTCATCGTCACGGCGCAGGGGCTCGGCAGCGAGCTCTTCAGCGTGCGGGTGAAGTTCTTCGAGTATCTCGGCTTCCGGCCCGCGTCGGGTGCAGCCGAGGCCGTCGCCGGATCGCTGCTCGTCGCGTTCTACGCGGTCGCCGCGTACGGCATGGCACTCGTGATCCGTCGGCGCAAAGACGTGTTGGCTCACGTGTTCGTCGTCGGTGTCGCCCTCTACATCCTCGTCGCGTCCGCCGGGCCGGAGGCGATGGGCGGCCGCGGCGAGCGATTCCGCGCGCCGATCATGCCGATCCTCATCCTGTACGCGGCCGTCGGCGCCCACGCGATCTACGCGTCGACGACGCGCCGGGCTCGCACGACGGCTGACCGTCACGATCCGGGAGCACCGGATACTCACCCGACGCCCCGCTTGGCACCCGAGCGAGGTTGACCGACCACATTCCGTGACGTATCGTACGCGGATTCGGGTGCGGGCGGTGCTCACGGACGGTGCCGCGTGGGGGACCGGGGATGGCGTTTCGCAGTCGGCGGCCACGCGCGCAGAGCCGGGCCGCGCGGATGCTGGCGATGCTGATCGTGTCCGTGCTCGTGTCCGCAGGGGTCGAGACGACAGCCGGCGCCTCGAAGGCATCGGCGCCGGGCACACCCACGGCTCCGTCGGCCATGCCCGGCAACGACCGGGCAACGGTGAAATGGACCGCGCCCCGGAGCAACGGGGCCGCCATCGTCGCCTACGTCATCACGCCGTACATCGGCACGAGGGCGCGGGCGGCGCAGACGTTCAGATCGAACGCGACAACCGAAACGGTTACCGGACTGAAGAACGGCACCGCGTACACATTCCGGGTCGCCGCGAAGAACGCCAAGGGAACGGGCCACAGCTCGGTGCCCACGAACGCAGTTACCGTCGGCGTACCGGCGGCGCCGTCCGGGGCACTGGCCGCGCCGGGGAACGGACGCGCGACGATCAGCTGGACCGCGCCCGTCAACAACGGCTCGGCAGTCGTCGCCTACGTCATCACGCCGTACGTCGGCGCCACCGCTCGCCCGCCGATCACGTTCAACTCGAAGGCGACGTCGGAGACCGTCACCGGACTCAACAACGGCGTGACGTACACCTTCTCTATCGCGGCGAGGAACGCCAAGGGCACGGGCCGCCGCTCGCTCCCGACGAACGCGGTGAAGCTCGGCTTGCCCGACGCTCCGACCGCGCCGACTGCCGTCGCCGGCAGGAACCAGGCGACGGTGACGTGGACTGCGCCGGCCGACAACGGCTCGGCGATCGCCGCGTACGTGATCACGCCGTACAAGGGCACGGCGCCGCAGCCGCCGATCACCTTCAATTCTGCGGCGACGACCGAGACCGTCGGCGGGCTCACGGCCGGCTCAACCTACGTGTTCCGCATCGCAGCGGAGAACGTCAACGGCACCGGGAGTTTGTCGCCGCCCACGAACGCGGTGACGCTCCCGGTGCCGATCTCCTTCAGCAAGGGCGTGCTGCAAGGGACGAGCTCGACGTACCCGACTGTGATTCGCTTCGGTCCCGACGGCCGGCTCTACGTCGCGGAAATGGACGGCCTCATCAAGGCGTACACCGTCACGCGAGACGCGTCGTCGAAGGCGTACTCGGTCACGAACACCGAGACGATCGACCTCGTACAACAAATCCCGAACCACGACGACAACGGCACGCTCAACCCGACGGTGACGACGCGCCTCGTCACCGGTCTCGCGGTTACGGGTACGGCGGCGAGTCCGGTCCTCTACGTCGCGTCGAGCGACCCCCGAGTCGGCGAGGCGGGGGCCGAGACCGCACTCGACACGAACTCAGGGATGATCTCGCGCCTGACGCGCGACGCGAGCGGATGGCACCGCCTGGATCTCGTTCGAGGCCTACCCCGTTCGGAGGAGAATCACGCGACGAACGCACTGGCGCTCGACCCGGCTTCCAACACCCTCTACGTCGCGCAGGGCGGCAACACGAACATGGGCGCGCCCTCGGCCAGCTTCGGCGACCTCCCCGAGTACGCGTACTCGGGGGCGGTGTTGAAGGTCGACCTGAACGCCATCGGTGACACGACCTACGACCTGCCGACCCTGGTCGACGAGACCCTTCCCGGTCTCGTCGGCCCGTTCGGCGGCGATTTCGGGAAGCACCAGGCGAAGATCACTCCGACGAGCCCCGTGCAGGTGTTCGCGCCCGGGTTCCGCAACCCGTTCTCGCTCGTTCGCACCCGAGCCGGTCGCCTCTACGCGTGGGACAACGGAGCGAACGCCGGCTGGGGCGATGTACCGGCGGGTGCGGGCCCGGCCGGCCTGTGCACGAACGCAATCGAAGAACCCGGTATCGACCTGAGCGACAGCTTGCATCACATCAGCGGCCCCGGTTACTACGCCGGTCATCCGAATCCGACGCGCGGGAACGCGGCCAACACGTTCAACGCCACGAATCCGCAGTCACCGGTGCCGGCATCGAATCCGATCGAGTGCGACATGCGTACGCCGGCGACCAATGGCTCGATCGACAGCCTGCCGACGCCGACGACCGGCATGGCGGAGTATCCGGCGACGAACCTCGCCGGCCAGCTCGACGGCGACCTCATCACGACGGGCTACTTCGGCGACGTGTACCGCACGCACCTGAGCGCCGACGGCTCGACCGCTCTGAGCACCAGCGTGCTGTTCTCGAATGTCGGGCCCCTTCCAATCGACGTGACCGCGCAGGGCGACGACGGCGCATATCCCGGGACGATCTGGGTCGCCAACCTCGTCGACGGGTCGATCGACGTGTTCGAGCCCGCCGACTTCGAGGGCCGGACCGCGATTTCGTGCAGCGGGACCTATAGCGCGACCCTCGACGAGGACGGTGACGGCTACACCAACGCCGACGAGATCGACAACCAGACCGACCCGTGCTCGGCGGCCGACGAGCCGCACGACTGGAACCGCAACTTCGTGTCGGACCGCAACGATCCGAACGATGACAGCGACACACTCGCCGACGTGTCCGACCCGTTCGCCATCGACGCGGGCAACGGGCTGAACACGCACATTCCGATCTCCTACTCGTGGAAGAACGGCGCGACGACAAACCCGTGCGCGCCGACTCCTTGGCGAAGCGGCTGTCCGGGCGGACTACTCGGGCTCGGCTTCACGGGTCTGATGTCGGACGGCCGAATGAGCTACGACCACCTGTACGACGAGAACAACATGACCGCCGGCGGCGCGGCCGGCGTGCTGACCGTGTCGAACGTGCCGCCCGGCGACGCGACCGGCACGACCAACACGCAACAGTACGCGTTCCAGTTCGGTGTCGACGCGAATCCGACGAGCACCGGATTGTTCACCGCGCACACACGCGTCGACGCGCCGTTCGCGGGGCTGACACCGCAGGGCAATCAGTCGATGGGCCTCTACATCGGCACCGGCGATCAGGACAACTACGCGAAGGTCGTGCTCACGGCCAACGGCGGTTCACCCGGAGTTCAGTTCGTCGAGGAGATCGGGGCCACCCCGACCGCGTCTCCGGTTGCCCCACTGGCATTGCCCGGGCCCGGCACCGTCGACTTGTATCTCACCGTCGACCCCGGCGCCGCGACCGTCGCAGTCAGCTACCGTGCCACGACGAACGGGGCCGCAGGACCGCTCGTCAATCTCGGAACGTACGCGATTCCGGCGTCGTGGTGCACGAATCCCTCGAGTGGACTGGCGGTCGGCGTCATCGCCACCTCCGCCGGCGGACCGACGTTCCCGGCGACCTGGTCGGTCCTCGAAGCCATGCCGGGAGCGCCGAGCTGACCGGCTCTAGGGCTGGGTCAAGAGTTCCGGAGCGGCTTCGGTCGCCAACCCGGCCCAGTAGTCCGCGCCCGCCTCTCGGGCGGTCGCGGCGGCGGCCTCTCGCCGCGTTCTCAATTCGGCCACGTCACCCCGCGCGGCCGCGAGCTTCGCGAGCCAATGGTGACCGGTCCCGAAGATCGCCGCGCCCGCCCCGAAGATGCACCAGCTCGGCGCGTACGGGAGCAATGCCCGCTCCACGACGTCGCGCTGGGCCGGGGTGCCGACTGCGGCCGCCACGCCGGCGAGCAACGCGGTTGCGCCGAGCCACATGTTGTCGGGTGCGAGGCCGACTCCGTCGGCCGTGACCAACCGGGTGAGAATCTCGGCCGCCTGACCGTGGCGGCCGGAGTCGGTCAGGGCCGCGGCCGCGAGCGCGAGGCCCGCGCTGATCCGCGGCTGATTGCCCGCTGGGGCGCCCAGAGACTTGGCGATCTCGCGCGTACGACCTTGCTGGAAGCGAAGCGCGAACATCTGCAGCACGAACGTGCCTTCGGCGTCGCCCTGCTCGTGATGGCGTCCGATCATGTGCGCGGCCGAGATCAACTCTTCGGTCTCGCCCCACGGGCTGATCATCAGCTGACGGCTGGCGCCGAGCGCGCTCGCCCAGTAGATGTCGGCGGGCACGCGCTGACGTTGGGCATTCTCGGTGTACACGGCGATCTGCGCGTCGAATTCGTCGAAGCGACCGGCCGCCATGAGGTCAATCAGCAACGTGCGGTGGGCTCGGCCGACGAACGGTTCGAGATGATTCGCGCGGCTCACCTCGAGCAGCTCGCGGCTCAGCGCCACCCGTTCGGCGACGGATCCGGGATCGTGCGTCAACCATCGGTGATACGTCAGGATGCCGGCCAGCCTCGCTTCCGGATCCGCCGAGCACCGGGCCAGGGTGCGCGCTCGCTGCGCGTAGGGCTCGTCTCCCGAGTCGTAGTAGCGCGCCGCGCTCGCGCAGTTCAACAACCACGCCAGTTGACGCTCGTCCCGACCTTCGCTCTCGAGCGCCTCGTCGACGAGCGCGAGTTGGGTCGGGTGGAATCCGTCGATCGTGACGTAGCGCGGTGTCGCCGCGATCGCGATCTCGGCGAGCAGGCCGTGCTCGGCTGCAGCTCGCGCGTGCGCGGCGCCCCGGAGGAAGCTGGCTCGGGCATCGGCGCGTCGCCCGCTCGCCTCGAGCGCCTCGCCGAGCGCCAGGCAGAGTGACGCTCGCCGGTCTTCGGGGAGCGCGGCTTGATCTGCCAGGTCGGCGGCGCGCTGGTACCACGACACCGCCTCCTCGTAGGCGAAGCACGACCGGGCGTGGTCGCCCGCGGCTCGCGCGTGATGCACCGCCGTTGCCACGTCGCCGACCGGCAGTGACATCACGAAGTGGTGCGCGATCTCGGCGGAATGGCCGATCGACTCGTCGCCGAACACGCTCAGCAGCGCCTCGGCGCACCGAAGGTGGAGACGAGCGCGGCGGCTGACCGATGAAGCGGTGTAGATGGCGTTGCGAACGAGCGGATGACGGAAGGCGAAGACGTCGAAACTGGGTTCCTCGCGAATCAGCCCACAGATCAACCCGCTCTCGACCGCGTCGAGCGTCTCGCTCTCACTCGCGCCGAGCGTTGCCGCGAGGACCCGCAGCGAAAACCGGCGTCCGAGCACCGCGGCGGTCGACAACGCCTCGCGCGCCGCGGGCGGAAGTCGACACAAGCGCGCCTCCACGAGCGCCCGCACGCCGCCTGGCGCGATGGTCTCGAGGGGTGTGTCCTGATCCGGCTCGTCGGCGATCGTCTGCAACACCTCACGGACGAAGAGCGGGTTGCCGGCGGTGATGTCGTGTAGCTCGCC
>CAZLEC010000121.1:7649-9918 GCA_964558245.1 uncultured Burkholderiales bacterium
AGCGCATCGAGGAGCCGGCCGCGCACTCGCTCCGGCGCGGCAACGCTCACCAGCGACTGCAGCTCCGGCACGTCGAGCCCATCGAGCGTGATGGTCAGGTCCGGACGTCCGAGGAGTCCTTCGGCGAGCGCGAGCCCGAGCGGCGTGTCGCTGATCTCGTCGTCGCGGTACGTCAGCACGACGATGCCGTGCCGGGTCTCGCGCAGCACGTGCCGCAGCATCGCCAGGGCGTCCCGCTGGGCCCAGTGGAGGTCCTCGAGCACGAGGAACAACGGCGCCGAAGCAAGACTCGCGAGGAGGGTGCTGACCGCATTGAACAAGCGGGTGCGTCCGGCACCCACATCGCTGCTCGGCGGCTGCGCCGAGAACTGAACGGCCTCGGGAACCAGCGATACGAGATCGCCGACGACCGCCGAGGCAAGCGTCTCGTCGGCCGCGTACTCGAGCGCGGCCCGGATCAGCCGGGGAAACGGCGCGCAGTCAGTTGTCGGTTCCGGCTCGCAACCCGAGATCAAGACCCGCGCCCCGGCATCCTCGGCGCGGCGAGCCGCGAGCTCCGCGAGCGTCGTCTTGCCGATGCCCGCCGGACCGGCGACGAGCACCAGGCGCGGCTTGCCGTCTTGGAGGTCGTCGAACACGTCGGCGATCGCGGCCAGCTCCGAACGGCGCCCGACCACGGGGAGCGTGCCCCGGATGAACGTTGCGTCGGCTCGTCGAGGGCCGCGCGGCAGCGCGAGCCGAGGATGCTGCACGACGATCGACTCCTCGAGCGCGCGGATCGAAACGTTCGGCGATACCCCCAGCTCGTCGTCGAGCGCCTCGCGCAGCCGGCTGTAGACCCGCAAGGCTTCCGGCGCCCGTCCACACCGATACAGCGCGAGCATGAGGCGCTCGGCCATGCCCTCCCGCAACGGATTGCCGCCGACCTCGGGCATCAGGAGCTCACAGGCTCGCTCCGGCAGGTCGAGCGTGAGCGAGGCGTCGGCGCACAGCTCGATCGCGGTGAGCCGCAAGTCCTCGAGCCGTGACGCCTCGGCGGCGATCGTCGGCAGGTCTCGGAGCTCGAGATACGCGCGCCCTCGCCACAACGCGAGCCCGCGGCCGAGCAGGTCGACGACGTCGCGTGGACAGCCGGCGGCGGCCGCCTCGCGGGCGTCGTTCACCGAGTCGCCAAACCGCGACGCGTCGAGGTCGTGCGGCGCGATACGCATCCGGTACCCGCTCGCGACCGACTCCAGCGCGGTACCCGCCTCCGAGTCGCGCGCGAGGGCCCGGCGCAAGTGCGCGACGTGGACGCGCAACGCGCCGTAGGCCGACGCGGGCGGGTCGCCGAGCCAGAGCTCGTCAACCAGTTGGTCGGTCGTGACCACGCGGTTGGCCTGTGCGAGGAGCAACCCGAGGACCGCGCGACTCTTGGGCCGCGTCAGCGGGATTGACCGATCCTCGTGCTCGACGAGAATCGGCCCGAGCACGGCGTACTTCATTTCGCCTCCCCGCCTTGCCCGGCCACAACATTACCAAGCGCCAACCGCGCGTGTTAGCTCCTCGTTAACGGCCGTTGGTTCTACTGAGGGCCACGCGGGCCGTTCCGACCGATGGCGGCCGACGATTCGAAGGCTGGAGAGTCGAGTGGGACCATCAATCGCGGCGGTGCAGCGCGCAAGCCAACTGTTTGCCCAGCCGAACATTCGAACACAATTGCGTGAATGGCACGTGCAGCAGATGCCGCTTATGGAGATGGTCGATCGGCTCGGTCTGTCGGACCTCTTCGACGACGCGCTGCGCGCGGCTGTTACCGGACTGAAACCCGACGAGGTGCAGGTGATCCGCGACGCCTTCCTCGCCGAGATCGACTCGGCCGGCTCGGCGACCGACAGCTCGATGCCAGTCGAGTGTTCGCTCGCCAGCGTCGTCGGGCCGGTCACCGTGACCGCGGCAACCGATCCCGCGGGCCGACCGGTCGCACGCGTCGATTCCGCGCAGAAGTAGCCCGTCGGCGGGGCGGCGAGACATCGCCCCGCCGACACCGAGCCCCGTCCTCCTCGATCGTCTCGCTGAAGCATCGGGGACGCGCGACGCGCGGCCGACACCGCCTCCCGACCACTCGCCCACAACGGCGTCGAAGCTGCGACGCCAGGAAACAAGATCGCGACTGTGGCCGACGGCGCACCTGTATTTCTCCGCGATTAGCGCAATAATTACGCGGTGACGCCCGGCGTGCAACCTCCCCGGTATCGTCATGGACGATTCCACCATTGGCGATGAGAGG
>CAZLEC010000122.1:0-9863 GCA_964558245.1 uncultured Burkholderiales bacterium
ACTAGTGCCGTGTCAGGCAACGTTTGCGCGCTTTACGAGTTCGCGTAGTTGCCGGTTGTGGGCGTTGCGGTTCCGCCAGGCGATGTAGCGGCGGATCATTCGGGCTTGCTCGGCGTGTGATGGATGGTCGGTGCCGTCGAGCGCGAAGTAGCGCAGTGCTTGGAACTGGGCCTCGATCCGGTTCAGCCAGCTCGCGTAGAACGGCACGTAGGCGAGTTCGACGTTGTTCGCGGCGGCCCAGTCGCCGACTCGCTGGTCTTTGTTGGTCGAGCGGTGCGGACTGAAGTTGTCCAACACGATCGCGATCCGGATCTCGGGCGGATACAACGACCGCAGGTAACGACAGAACGCGAGGAACTCGGTGCGGCCCTTGCGCACCGTCACGTGCCCGTACACACGATCGGTCGACAGGTCATAGCCAGCCATCAGATGACGGACGCCGTGGGGTCGGAGATAGGTGGCGCGTCGCCGACGCCGACGCGGCTGGTTGGTGTCGCCCTGGCCGGAGGCGATCGGTGCCCATTGCTTGCCGGGATGGGGTTGCAGGTTCAACGGGCCGAACTCGTCCATACAGATCACAACGTGCGGGTCACCCCGCCGGCGTTTCGTTTTGCCGTCCGCGAGGTCGTAGAGCTCGAGCACCCGGTTCTTCTTGGCCTCGTAGTCGGGATCGTTGCTCACCTTGAAGGTTTTGATGGCTTGAAACGAGACGCCTTCCTCGCGGAGCAGCGCCCGCAGGCCCTCGTGGCTGATGTCGTCGACCACCCCCTCAGCCACCAAGAACTCGGCCAGCTTCGACAGCGACCACGTCGAGAACGGCAGATCATGATCCGTCGGCCGCGACAACGCGAGCTTCTTGATCTTCCGTCGTTGCGGCAGGGTGAACTTCGGGGGCCGACCACCCGCGTACTTCGGCGCCAGCGAGTCGAACCCGTCTTCGTTGAAGTTGTGGATCACTTCCCGGACCCGGTCCTCGGACGTGAACGCGATCTTCGCGATCGCCGGCACATCCATCCGCTGCGCCGACCACAACACGATCTGCGCTCGCCGCCACCGCACCACCGAACCCGAACCCCGCCGCACGATCGACAACAACTTGCGGCCCTCATCGTTCGTCAGATCCCGCACCACCACACGCTCAGCCATACGCCGAGTCTGCGCGACCCCGCGCGCCAAGTGGTGGACGCGCCCCTCAAACGATGCCGGTCAAGGCACTAGGTCGAGCAACGAGCTGGGGCCCGGTGGAAATCGCGGGGCGGCTGGCAGCCTCGGATCGGATGTCGAAGTCGGGCAGAAGAAAAAGGGGCCAGCGTGCGGGCCAGCGAGTCCGACACGGGAGTGGCAGTCGGGAGCCGGGTGCCGGCGGAAGCAACAGGGCGGACACGCGGCCCGGCAACAGCAGGCTTCGCTACGGTCAGCCCCAACATGTCGTATCCACCTCGCGTCGGCACGCGAATGTTCGCGGCGGCTCGCTCGGATGTTTAGAGGTCGTTGCCGGCGTAGGAGAGGTTGAAGCTTTTGTTGGTGAGGGGGAAGTCGGGGACGATGGTGTCGGCGAGCGCGAGGGGGAGTGCGGGCCAGTTGAAGAATGAGGGGTCGACGATTTTGAGTCGGGTGAGTTTGCCGTTGGGTGCGATTTCGATGCGGTGGGCGATGGTTCCTCGCCATGCTTCGACGAGTCCGACACCGGAGGCGGCTGGTTTGTGGGTGGGGATCGGTGCGATTGCGGGTTCGTGGTGGCGATGTGCGAGTTGGTCGAGGAGCCAGCCGATGAGGTTGATTGACGCGGCGAATTCGTCGCGTCGGAGGCAGAAACGTGCGCGGACGTCGCCGGCGTGATCGACGACGACTTCGAGCGCGTCGGAGAGGTCGATGTAGGGGTGATCTCGGCGGGCGTCGACGTTGATGCCGGAGGCGCGCGCGACTGGACCGAGGACGCCGAGCTCTGTCGCTGCTTTGGCCTCGAGCGTGGAGGTGCCGGTGAACCGGTCGACGACGGTTTGGTTGGCGAGCGCGAGGTGCGCGATTTCGGCGAGGTCTTGGGCGATGGCCGCGAGTTCAGCCTCCCCCGGAAGTTCGACGACGTGCGCGCCACCGACGACGATCGCGCCGCGTAGGAGCCGGTGGCCGGTGACACGGCGGTTGAGTCGGAGGAGCTGTTCTCGTATGCGTTGGGCGTGGGAGTGCAGGATGCTGTAGCCGACGTCGTTGGTGAGCGCGCCGATATCAGCAGCGTGGTTGTAGAGCCGTTCGAGCTCGAGGAGCAGGGCCCGCAGGTACTGCCCGGCGGGCGGAACGGTGATGTCGAGTGCGTCTTCGACGGCGAGGCAGTAGGCGAGGTTGTGGCCAACGGCGGTGTCGCCGCTGATGCGTTCCGCGAGTTCGGTGCCGGTGCTGTAGTGGCGGCCTTCGAAGAGTTTCTCGATGCCTTTGTGGACGAACCAGAGGCGGGCTTTCATCGTGATGATGGTTTCGCCGATCACGGAGAACCGGAAGTGTCCGGGTTCGATGAGTCCGGCGTGGACGGGACCGACAGGGATTTCGTAGACGCCGGGGCCTTCGACGGTGACGAACGGGAACGGTTCGCGGGTTTCGTCGATGGTGGGGGTTGGGCCAGCGTCGTGGCGGAGGGGATGCCAGCGGTCGGGCCAGTGCTGGTGGTGCACCAGCCGACGGAGTTGTGCGTGGCCGGTCGGGATGACGCCGAACTGGTCGGCGAGTTCGCGTTCGAAGCGGCCTGCGGGAAACGAAACGGCTGACAGGCTGGGGATCTGCGGCGTCGTGTGGTCGACACGGGTGACGAGCTCGACGCGAGCGTCGGTCCCGGGTTGTACGAGCAAATATACGATGCGGATGGTGTCGTCATCGTCGTGACCGGCGATGAGCGCGAGTCGGTAGCCGCGGTTGGCATAGGCCCGGAACTGCGCCGCGAGCTCGTCAGTGGGGACATCGAGGGTGCTGCGCGTCCTGGTCATCGGGCCACGATCCGGGCGGCGGCATTGAGGAGCTGTTGGAGCGGACCGAGGGTGATGCCAAGCAGACCGAGCGCGATGAGCGCGCTGACGAGCGGCACCATGAGCGTGGCCCGCGGCGATGCCAGCACCGCCAACTGTTGGGAGTCGACGGTGGGAGTGGGCGGGCCGAGCAGGATGCGTTGGGCTTGGTAGAGCAGGGCTGCGGTGGCGGCGGCCAACACCGCGACAACCGCCGCGGTGGACCAACCGAGCTTGGCGTCGAAGCCAGCCCGGGCGAGCGCGAGTTCGCTGGCGAACAGCCCGAACGGCGGGAGTCCTAACAGGGCGATGATCGCGAGTGCGATACATCCACCGAGCGCAGGCCGGCGGGTGAGCAGACCGCGCAGTTCGGTGATCCGTGTTGTGCCTTCTGCGAGGGGAAGCTCACCGACGGCGAGAAACGCGGCGGTCTTGCCGAGCGCGTGCGCGATGACGTGCAGGAGCAACGCGGCCGCGGCGAGTCGGGTACCGACGGCGGCGGCAAACGCAAGGACGCCCATGTGCTCGATGCTCGAGTACGCGAGAAGCCGTTTCGCGTCGCGTTGGCCGAGCATCAGCGACGCCGCGACGGCGAGCGAGAGGAGCGCCATCACGATCAGCAGCCCGCGCATATAGCCCGGACCGGCCGCCGCGTCGATGATCGTCTTGAACCGCAAGATCACGGAGAACGCGACGGCGAGGAGCACGCCGGACATCAGCGCGGAGACGGGGGCGGGGGCTTGGCTGTGGGCGTCGGGGAGCCAGGTGTGCATGGGCGCCAGTCCGACCTTGGTGCCGTAGCCGAGGAGCAACAGACCACCGGCGAGACGGGCGGTTGCCGGATCCAAGCGTCCACCGATGGCGGTAAGGGTGTCCCAGTTGAGCGCGTTCGCGCTGGTGGCGCCGGCGGCGCGTGCCGCGTACGCGAGCACGATCGTGCCGAGGAACGCCAGTGCCAGACCGACCGATCCGATAATGACGTACTTCCAGGACGCTTCGAGCGACGCACGATTGCGGCGGTGGCCGACGAGGAACGCGGTCGCGACGGTGGTGCCCTCGATCGCGATCCATGTCACCGCGGCGTTCCCGGCAAGCAACGCGAGCAGCATCGCGGCAACGAAGAGTGGAACCAGTGCACCGTAGAGTCGCGCTCCGGCGGGTGTGGTGTGACCGGTGGCGAGTTCGGTGTCGATGTATCCGGTTGATGACCATGACGCGAGCAGCCCAACAATCGCGACGACGAGCACCATGAACGCGGCGAGCGCGTCCGCTCGAAGTACCCCGTTGCCGAACCGCACGATGGTCTCGTCAAGGACCCGCACCGCGAGCACGACCGCCAAGGCGAGCGTCGCGGCCGAGGCGCCCACATGCGTCCACGCGACGGTCGGTCGCCATCCGAACAGTCCGGTCGCGACCGCCGGGGCGAGCGGCACGACGAGGAGAGCGAGGAGCAGCATCAGTCGGTCAGCTCGCTGAGGTGGTCGAGCTCGAGCCCACCGAACTTTGTTTGCATACGGGCACTCAGGATCTGCAGCACGAGCACGGCCAGGAGCAGATCCAGAGCCACCGCCATCTCGACGGTGAGTGAGATCCCCGCGCCGGCGAGCACTGCCACCGCGGCGATGCCGTTTTCGAGCATCAGGAACCCGACCACTTGGACCAGAGCGTTGCGGCGCACGACGAGTCCGAAGAACGCGATCAGCACGACCGCGAATCCGGCGGGGAGCGCGTCGGCTTCCGGTGACGGATGCAGCCCAACCAAACCGCGGGTTGCGGCGAACGCGACCACGGTGAGAATCGCGGCGCCGACGATGGTGGTCGAAACGTTCACGAGCGGTTCGGATTGGCGTTGGTTGTTGGTGTCGCGCACCACACGCAAGAGCACGGCCGGGATCACGACGACCTTCAAGACGACGAACATTCCGCCGACCGCGATGTCGCTCACCTCATGGTGATAAGCGCCGACGAGCACGGCGATAGCTGCGAGTGCGAGGCCTTGGGCCGCCAGGATCCGCACGATCGCGGACAGGCTTCGTCGCCATAACGCGAGCACGGCGGCGACGATCATGACGCCCGCCGCGAGACCGAGGAGCTGACGGTAGGTGTCGGTGGTCATCGTTATCCCAAGAACGCGGCAGCGGTGACCGCTAAGAACGCGACGACGAACGACACTGCGAGGAGCTCGGGCACTCGGAACAGTCGAATCTTCGCGGTGAAGACTTCGAAGACGGCGAGCGCGACGCCGAGGACGGCGAGCTTGGCGACCAACGCGATCGCGCCGATCGCGATCGCGGGCAGCGCGGTTCGGGTCGCGATACCCCAGGGCATGAAGAGGTTCACGATCAGGGTTCCGAACAAGAGCAGCCGCATCCCGGCAGCGAGTTCGACCAGCCCGAGGTCTGGTCCCGCATACTCCAGGACCATCGCCTCGTGAATCATCGTCAACTCGAGATGCGTACTCGGGTTGTCGACAGGGAGTCGGGCGCACTCGGCGAGCGCCGCGATCACGAGGGCAACGAGCGCCAACAGGCTTTGGGCCGACACGACGCTGCGGGGCGCGTGCAACGTCGCGGTGACGATCGCCCCGAGGTTCGACGACTGGGCGCGACCCGCGACCGCGAACACTGCCAGCAGCAACGTCGGTTCGGCCAGCGCAGCGACGGTCATCTCGCGGCTCGCTCCCATGCCACCGAACGCAGTGCCCGGATCGAGACCCGCGAGAGCCAGGAAGACCGTCCCGACCAGGAACAACGAGACGATCGCGAAAAGGTCACCGACGTGATCGAACGGCGACGCTGTACTCACCAACGGCATGATCGCGGCGACGACCAGCGCGCTGGAAACGAGGACGACCGGCGCGAACGCGAAGATCCAACTCGTGTGCTCGGGCACGATCCGTTCCTTGGCCCACAACTTGCGCAGATCACGCCACGGCTGCACGACCGGCGGGCCGGCGCGGCCTTCCAGTCGCGCCCGCACCGTGCGCAACAACCCGATGAGCAGCGGCGCGCAACCGACCGCGATGCCGACCTGCACTACGACGACGACGCCTCCGCGCACGGTCATCGCGCGATCACCAGTACGACCAGTAACGCGACGAACCCGTATCCGAGGTAGCGGTGCACACTTCCGTTTTGCACCCACCGTGCGCGTTCACCCCACGCCCGCACGCACCCGACGACCGGCTGATAAACCCGCTGGTCGACACCGTCGACGACTCGGGTCTGGACCCGGATCGTGTCGACGTACCAACGCGACTCGGCCGCGTGGGTCACGTCGACGTCGTGGACCGGATGTAACACATCGTCGAAGACCCGTTGCAATGGCTCGGCGAACGATGTCGCGGTGTACTCCATGCGCGCGGTCTGCAACACGCGACCACAACCCCAGTTCTCGGCTCGACGTCGAACTCGGGCCGCGCCGAACGCCCGTGCCGCGCCCACCACGACCACGGCGCCGACCAGCAGTCCAACCGCGATCCCCACCGGCGACACCACACTGTGGATGCCAGCGAGGTGAAGCTCGACAACGCCGGGACGCAACGCATGTGCTCGGTCGCCCGCCGCGCCGACCGCGCGGGTCAGACCGGAGCTGAGCATGGCAGGGAACAGGCCGAGCGCCAAGCATCCCGCGCCGAGGAAGCCCATCCCGACCAGCATCGGTGCCGGCGATTCGACCGCGTGCTCCGCGGCGGACGAACGCGGCAACGCCAAAGCGCCCGTCCCGATCGCCTTGACGAACACCGCAGCCGACAGACCCGCAGTCAGCGCAACCACAGCAACCGCGACCGGCATCGCCAACCCCAGCACCGGCGATGCATGACTACCCGCCCGCACCAGCACTTGGAACAACGCCCACTCGCTGACAAAGCCGTTGAACGGCGGCAGCGCCATGATCGCGACGCCACCGACCATGAACAGCGCCGCGGTGACCGGCAACCGGCGGACCAGGCCGCCGAGACGATCGAGGTCGCGGGTCCCGGTCGCCCGCAGGATCGACCCCGCGGCCAGGAACAACAACCCCTTGAACACGGCATGGTTCAACACGAACAGCAACGCGGCCGCGAGCGCAACGCCAGCCAGGGCCGATTCGTGCACCGCGGTCAAGAGCATCGCCGTGCCGACACCGACGAAGATGAGCCCAACGTTCTCGGTCGTCGAATAGGCCAACAACACCTTCAGGTCGCGTGCCACTAACGCGTGCAGGATGCCGAACAACGCCGACACGCCCCCAAGCACGAGAACCACGAGCCCCCACCAGCGCGGGCCGCCACCCAACAGATCCACGCCGACGAGTACGACGCCATAGACGCCGAGGCTCACCATCGCGCTCGACATCAGCGCCGAAACATGACTCGGCGCCTCAGGATGCGCGCGCGGCAACCACACATGGAACGGCACGACACCGGCCTTCGTCCCGAACCCGACGATCGCAAGCACGAACACGATCGACGCCCGCGTCGCCGAGAACCCATGCGCGCCGGCCCGAATCGCCGCGAACGACTCACTCCCCGCCGAGGCGGCGGCAAGACACAACGCGAACAACACCAAGACGAAACCGGCCTGGGTCATCACCCCGTACCACACCGCCGCGCTCCGAACCGCTTCCCGGTCTCGATGCTCCGCCGCGACGAGCACGAGCGACGTCATCGCCATCAACTCCCATAGCAACAGAAACGTCGAGACACTCCCCGCCGCAGGCACCAACACCAGCGTCACCGCGAACAACGGAAACATGCCCTGCACCGACCGGCCGGCCAACGCACGATCGCAATACCCGATCGCATACACCGACACCGCCACGACCACGACCCCAGCCACGAGTACAAACCACGCGCCGAACGGATCCAGATCGATCGTCACACCCGCGAGAGGAATCACATCCCGCCAACGGACCACAACCGGGTCACCGGTTCCGAGGACCGCGAGGGCCGCGACCGCCGCGGCAACGCCGACCAACGTCGTCGTGAGACTCGCGACAACGACCCGGGACCGGCGGGGCAACACGAACCCCGCCGCACTCCCGACCAATGCCGCACCTGCAGAGACTCCGAGCGCCATCTCGGCCGCGCTCACCGACCCGTCAGACGTCGCAACTCGGCGACGATCACCTCCGGTTCAGGCGGACAACCCCGAATCTCCACGTCAACCGGCACCACATCGCAAACGGCGCCCGCTACGCCATAGGCGCCCTTGAAGACACCGCAATCACACGCACAATCACCCACCGCGACAACGATCTTCGGCGCCGGTGTCGCCTCGAACGTCTTGCGTAGCGGAGTGGCCATGTTGTGCGTCACGGGACCCGTCACGAACAACGCGTCGGCATGACGCGGGGACGCCACCAGCCGTGCGCCGTAACGCTCCGCGTCATAGTGCGGCCCGAACGCCGAAGAGATCTCGAGCTCGCAACCGTTGCACGACCCGGCATCGACAGCACGGATCTGCACCGAACCCCGCAGCCGCTTCGCCGCTTCCGGCACCATCCCCGCGGTCGGCGCGACCGGTGCCTCGGCGACCCGACCGACCCGGCGGATCTTGTCGAACAGGCTCACGTCCCGCTCTCGGACAACAACCCCGCTGTCTCGGTCAAATACGACAGCAAGATCTCCTTCGCGAGCTGCAACACCTTCGCGATCCGCCGATCGGCAAGCGAGTAGATCACCGTCGTGCCCTCCTTACGTATCCCGACCAAGTTCGCACGACGCAACACCCCCAACTGTTGCGACACATGCGAACCCTCGAGCCCCAACTCGTCCGTCAGCTCACCGACCGTCAGCTCACCGTGACACAACAGCTCGAGCACTCGGATCCGCGCCGGATGCGCCATTGCCTTGAAGAACTCCGCCTTCACGCTCTGAATCGATTCCGTCACCCGCGCCCCTACCAGCCGACCCAACCCCGATCCGAGATTTCTACTATCTGATAGTTCTATCAGATATGTTCTACGTTGAATCGCATAACTCTCGATCGGGCAGAACGCTGTTCAGTCGACGCTCCCTGACGTCTCGGCACGGCACTATCACGGCGGGCCGATGCAAACCAGCGATCGCTGAGACACGACCGGAGACAACACGTGTCATCGTTCATCTACAGCGTCACGTTCGAGGCCGAGCAGCCACTCGTCCTCGGCCGCTTCTGGGCGGCGGTCACCGACTACGCCATCGTCCATGAACGTCCCGACTTCGTGAAACTCCAAGCACCCGGAAATCGAGGCGTTCGCCACCTCCTATTCCTCCGAGCCGATCACCGAGACACGGGCAGGAATCGCATGCACGTCGACCTCGGGACCCGGGACCCCAACACCGAGATCCACCGACTCGTCAGTCTCGGAGCCCAACTCGTCGACCCACTCGCAGACGGCAAACCGGCATGGCGCGAAGGCAACAGCAACAGATGGGTCGTACTCAAAGACCCAGAAGGCAACGAATTCTGTGTCGGCTAATCCCGCAGCAACCGCGCGCCAGCTGCCGGCCCACCTACCGCCGACGACGGAACGTTACCTCGAGGTATCGACAGGACACCGATGCACTTCAACGTCGTCTTCCGCGCGGTGCAGGTACGAAACTCGATGCCGCAACCGCCGGCATGGTCGTCGCGTTCGAAGAGTCACCCCTTTAGCGTTCGACCCAGTCGTGTCGGGGCGGGCTCAGCGTCCTCGCCAGCGAGGGACGGTAGACACGTGTGCAACCTGTTGGTGGCCCGGATTCTGCTGGAGATGTCGGACGAAGGTCAGGCGTCGTGCGGATCCCGCCACATGGCCCACAAGACCGGGCCGCGGGGCACGTGGATCTCCTCGGTGACTTCGAACCCGTACCGTGCGTAGAAGGGGATGTTCCGCTCCTTCGATGACTCCAGATAGACGCGTTCG
>CAZLEC010000123.1:0-9828 GCA_964558245.1 uncultured Burkholderiales bacterium
GCCGATGCCGGTTCGCCGCTGCGCCGACTCCGGATCTGCCACCCGGCGGACTCGGAACGGGCGCACGAGCGGCCGGCCGCACGGGGCCTTTCGGGGCTTCGTGTGACCAGCCGACGTTGTTCGGTGCGGGCGCCCGCGAGGGCATTGCCCGCTCCGGGTGGCGGCGGCCGAGGGATGGGCCCCGAGGAGATCGGAGCTGCGATGCAGCGAAGACTACTCGGGGTCTTCCCGCGTTCCGGGGCCTCCGACACGCCCCCCGTCGGAGCTGTCGTCGCACCCGCCCGGTACCGTCGCCCGCGTGCCTGAAGCCGACCCACTGCTGGCCGACCTGGACGCGCATCAGCGCGCGGCCGTCACCGAACCGCACGCGCCGCTTGCGATCCTCGCGCCGGCCGGGTCGGGCAAGACGCGGGTACTCACGCGCCGCATCGCGTTCCGCATACGCGAGCAGCTCGCGCAGCCGCGCCACCTCCTCGCGGTCACCTTCACCCGGCGCGCGGCAGGTGAGCTCGTCGACCGCCTCGACGCGCTGGGAGTCGATGCCGCGGTCACCGCCGGCACGTTCCACGCGCTGGCGCTCGCCCAGCTTCGCAGCCGCGCCGCCGACCGGCGCCAGGAGCTCCCCCGAGTGCTGGACCGCAAGGGCCGGGTCCTCGGGCCGCTCGTCAAGTCGCGGGGCGCGTCCGGCGCCTCCGTCGCGATGGCGATCAACGATGTCGCGACGGAGATCGAGTGGGCCAAGGCGCGCATGATCGCACCCGAGCAATACGTCGCCGCGGCCCGCGCGACGGAGCGCCGCCTGCCGCGCCCCGCGGCCGAGCTGGCCGATCTCTACGCCAAGTACGAGACCGAGAAGCGCCGTCAGCGATGGCTCGACTTCGACGATCTGCTGGCGCACTGCGCCGATGCGATCGAGCGCGACGCCGACTTCGCGGCCGCGCAACGCTGGCGCTTCCGTCACCTGTTCGTCGACGAGTTCCAAGACGCCACACCGCTCCAGACGCGGCTGTTGCGGGCGTGGCTCGGCGACCGCCGCGACCTGTGCGTCGTCGGCGACGGCGCCCAGTCGATCTACGCGTTCGCCGGCGCCGACGCTTCCCCCCTCACCGACTTCGCTCGCCACTTTCCCGGCGGCCGAACGATCCCGCTCGTCTACAACTACCGGTCGACCGACGCGATCGTCGCGGTCTCGGAGGCAGCACTCGGCCCGGCGTCGGGCGTGGAGCGCGACTCCCCGCGAGCGGTCCGCCCCGCCGACCGCTCGGCCACGATCGTCGCGTTCGACGACGACGCGCACGAGGCCGCGATGATCGCCGACGCGTGCTGGCACGAGTTCACCGGCGGCGTGCCCTGGCACCGCATGGCGATCCTGTTCCGCACGAACGCGCAGTCGTCACTGTTCGAGACCGCGTTGGCGCGGCGCGGCGTTCCGTTCCACCTCACCGGATCACAGCGATTCGCGACGCGGCCCGAGGTTCGCGTGCTCCTCGATCGGTTGCGGGAGTCCGAACGCGCCGCACCGAGGCGTTCGTTCGCCGACCACTTGGCCGACCTCGCGGCCGACGCCGACACCGACCCGAACTCGGACTCGGACTCGGAAGCCGACGGCGGCGCCCGCGCGAACGCGTCCGCCGCACCGGCCGCACCCGTCGCCCCGGAGTCACCGGGGGCCGCCGACGAGCTGCAGACTCACCGCGACGCGCTCCTCCAGTTCGGACGCGACTACTCGAGCGCCGAGGGCGGGAGCGCGTCGGTCGCCGGGTTCGTCTCCTGGCTCGACTTCGCGACACGCGCCGAGTCGACCGACCAGCGCGGCGTCGATCTCGTGACGTTCCACCGGGCCAAAGGGCTCGAGTGGCAGATCGTGTTCGTCACCGGGCTCGAGAAGGGCCTCGTGCCGATCTCGTGGGCGGGCACGCCGGTCGCCCGGGCCGAGGAGCGGCGGCTGCTGCACGTCGCGCTCGGTCGCGCCGAGGACTGGGTCCAGTGCTCGTGGGCACGCGAACGCACCGCGCACGGCCGGCGCGCGACGCGGCAACCGAGTCCGTGGCTCGACGAGCTCGAGCAGGCGATCACGCGTGTGCAGGTCGCTCCCGTCGACCGCAATGCCCGCATCGGCGACGCGCTCGCGACGCTGGCCCGGGCGGAGGCGCCGGCCCCCACGAGCCACGCGCGTCGCGTCAACCGCTGAAGCATCCCGACCCCGGCCCGGCTCCTGGGTAGCTTGACTCGCGCATGCACCGCTACGACGAGCGCACCGCACGCATCGCCGACGCGGTGTTCGCGTACATGCGCGACCGGCTCGCGCTCGATCCGGTGCCGCTCGACTTCGGCGCCACCGCCGACTTCGTCGGGCGGGCACCGAACCTCATCTCCGCGGGCGGCAACGATCCCGATCACGTGCTCGCGCAGTACACCGACGTGCTCGCACCCGCGGTGATCTCGTGCGACAGCCCGCGGTTCTTGGCGTTCATCCCCGCCGCGCCCACCAAGGCCGCGCTGCTCTTCGACATGATCGTCTCGTGCGCGTCGGTGTGCGGCATCTCGTGGATGGAGTCGGCCGGGGCCGTGCACGCCGAGAACCAGGCGCTGCGGTTCTTGAGCGACCTCGCGGGCTTGCCGGCCGGCGCCGGCGGTGTGTTCGTGTCGGGCGGCTCCGCCGCGAACCTCTCCGCGCTCGTAGTCGCGCGGGAGCACGCGCGCGCGGCGCACCCCGAGCGCGCCGGCCGCCTGCGGTTCGCAGTCAGTGACCAGACCCACTCGTCGGTCGCCAACACGATGCGGATCATCGACGTCGAACCGATGATGGTTCCCGCCGTCGACGACCACCTCACCGGCGCCGCGCTCGCGAGCGCGCTCGACGCCGACGACGATCCCGGCTCGGTCGGCGCGGTCGTCGCGACTGCGGGCACGACCAATGCGGGGCTGGTCGACGACCTGGCCGGCATCGCGCAGGTGTGCGCGGCGCGCGGCATGTGGATGCACGTCGACGCCGCGTACGGCGGCGCGGCGCTGTTGGCGCCGAGCGTCCGCGATCGGTTCGGCGGGATCGAGCACGCCGACTCCCTCGTGATCGACCCGCACAAGTGGCTGTTCGCGCCATTCGACTGCGCGGCGTTGCTCTATCGCGACCCGGACTTCGCGCGGCGGGTCCACACGCAGGACGCGTCCTACCTCGACGTGATCCACGACGAGACCGACGGTTGGAATCCCTCCGACTACGCGTATCACCTGACTCGCCGGGCCCGCGGGCTCCCGCTGTGGTTCTCGCTCGCGGTCAACGGGTCCGACGCGTACCGCGACGCGATCGAACGCGTGCTCGCCACCACGCGCGCGGCCGCCGAGCGCATACGCGCGCTCCCCCACTTGGAGCTCGTACGCGAGCCGGAGCTGTCGGTCGTCTTGTTCCGGGTCCGGGGCTGGGGCGCCGAGGAGTACGACGCGTGGTCGGCGCGGCTGCTCCGCGAGCAGATCGCGTTCGTCGCGCCGTCTCGCTGGCACGGCGCTCCCGTCGCGCGCCTCGCGTTCCTCCACCCGGAGACCACGATCGAGATCGTCGACGAGATCCTCGCGACCACCGTCTGACGCCGTCGTACTGCTGGCGCGAACCGTCGGCGGCCGGTACCGTTTCGAGCCCGCCCCGCGCGGGCACTGGGGGGCCACGGGGTGTCGACGCAAGCGGGACCGATTTCGGCCCGGTGCAAGCGAGCGCGAGGCGCGCGCCGCTTCGTACCGATCGCTGTCGCGGTTGTCGTCCTGCTCGGCACGAACGCGGGTGCCGCGTCGTCGAGTTGGACGATCGTCGCCAGCCCGAGCCCGGCCAAGACCGACCAGACGTTCCTCGACGGCGCGGCGTGCGCCGCGAGCAGTGCCGCGCGCTCGGTCGCGCCGTCACCCGCGACGTGCTTCGGGGTCGGGAGCTACCTCACCTCGACGGGTCATGTGCGGGGTCTGATCGAACGCTGGCGGGGCTCCGGGTGGACGGTCGCGCCGAGCGCCGACAAGCCGGGCGCGCTGGTCACCGCACTGGTCGCGGTCGCGTGCGCGAAGCCGACGAGCTGTCTGGCGGTCGGCAACACGCGGGAGAGCGCGGCCTCGCCCACGGCCACGCTGAGCGAGCGGTGGAACGGGACGCGCTGGAGCATCGTCGCGAGCGCGCAACCACGCGGCGCGACGGGCGCGTACCTCAACTCCGTGTCCTGCACGAGCGCGACCAACTGCGACGCGGTCGGCAGCTTCACGAGCGCGTACTCGTCGGGATCGAGCCTCGTCGAGCACTGGAACGGCAGTCGGTGGTCGATCGTGCCGAGCCCGAACGCCCCGCACGCGTCGAGCACCGTGCTCAACGGCGTGTCGTGCACGGGTGCGGCGACGGTCACGTGTTGGGCGGTCGGGAGCTACGCGACCTCGCCGACCGGCAACCCGTTCTTCACGGTCACCGAACGCATGCAGCACGGCAAGTGGACGATCGTCGCCAGCCCGAACGTGAAGGCGACCCACCCGAGCGCATTGAACGCGGTGTCGTGCACCGGCGCGACGAGCTGCACCGCGGTGGGAGTGTGGCAGCACGGTTTCGGCGCGACGCTCGTCGAGCACTGGAACGGCGCACACTGGGCGGTGGTCCCGAGCGCGAACCCGCCCCGCTTCACCTTCAGTCAGCTCGTCGGCGTCTCCTGTGTGAGCGCGACGAGCTGCGTGGCGGCCGGCACGTACGCGTCGGGGACGCCGTCGGACTCGACATTGATCGAACGTTGGAACGGTTCGCGGTGGACAGTCGACACGAGCCCCAACCCGTCCAACGGCCAGACCAGCTCCCTCGCGGCGGTCGCGTGTGCCGGCGCGTCACGCTGCTTCGCAGTCGGGACCTACCTGACCAAGGCGTTCGGCAACCCGGCATCCGGCTTCACCGAACACCACGCCTGAACCCCAACCCGCAACGGACCGACCGCTAACACGCGCCCCACAGCCCCTTGCGCGCGGCTCGCGCCGCGAGCTCCTCGCGCAGCATCACGCGCGCGTGCGAACCGTTGGGCGGGATTACGAGGAAGCGCCCGTAGCCACCGGCGAGCAGCGTGTCGTCGAACCGATGACCGTCGACGATGATGTAGGCGAGGAGCCGTCCGTACTTGTCGCGCGGTACCGCGTCGAGCTCGAGCAACACGCGGCGACCGACCAGCGCCGCCTTCGTGAACGCGCTCGCGACGTGACCGAAGCACTGCACCGGCTTGCGGGGATCGACGACCTCCGGCGTGTCGACGCCGAGCAGACGGATCTTCTCGATCCGGTCACGGCCCAGATTCGCGATCACGGTGTCGCCGTCGACATCGCGAATCACCGTTGCTGGGATGCGAACCGTGACCCGACCGCCGGCGTACCACCCCCACCCGATGCTCCCGAGCAGGGCGGCCACCATCACCGGAACGACCGGCAGGCCACGAGCCACGGCCCGGGAGCGGGCCATGCGCGCAACATACCAGCCGCCTGCGACGCGACGGTCACGAAGATCGGCGATCACCCACAACTAGGGTGATCCGGTCATGCACGTGCTGCGCCTGTTGCGCATCTTCATCCCGCTGCTGATCGTGGCGGCGATCGTCGCCGGAGTGGTCGTGGTGGCGACGTCGCGCAGCGATCTGCAACGGTCGCGCCGCCAGGTCGACGACAAGTGGACGCCGCTGCGCAACGAGCTCGACGCGCGCTACCGCGCGCTCGCCACCGCCAACGACGAGGTGCGGACGGTACCCGGGCCGCTCCACCAACTCGTCGGGCAGGTCTCGGCCGCGTACGGCAACTGGCAAGCCCTCGAGCAGCGGAGCGCCGGTGTGGAGTCGGAGGTGGTCGCCGCCAACGACCTGGAGTCCCTCGGACGACGTTTGGTGCTCGCGGCGCGCGCGGCGCCGAGGTTGGTCGGCGATTCGGCGGCGCTCGGCGTCGTCGGCCTGTTCGCAGCGTTGAAGCCGGCCCGATCGGCGACGGCGTTCAACGCGGCAGTCGCCAGCTTCGAACGGGAGCGCAACCGGCCCGCGCGCAGCATCGCGGCCCGCATCCTCGGGTACAAGGCGATTCCCGCCTACGACACGACCGGCTCGTAAGCAACTCCCGGGCGCCGCACGGGCGGCCCGGAGGCTTCCGCCCGGTACGAGCGGCTCCCCGACAGCGATCGGTCGTCGCCCGAATGGCGGAGTCCGCAAAGGTGTCTCACCCGGTCGTTATGGTCGCTCGCATGACCCTCGTCGTCGGAATCATCGTCGGTTGCGCACTCGGAGCCGGGGCGGTAGCCGTGGCCCTCATGTCGCGGCGAACCCTGCCGGCGCCGGTCGCGCCACCCGAGCCCGCGGTCGACCCGATCGGGCCGCTCGCCGAGCAGATCGCCCGCCTGGCCGACGAGCAGCGCCACGCGCACGACGAGACGCTGAGCCGCCTGCTCGAGACGAATCGCGCACTCCTGGAGCAAGAGCGGGTTCGCGCCGGCTCCGAGCTCGAGGGCAAGAAGTCCCTGATCGACCAGCAGCTGGTCACGATGACCGGCGAGCTCGACAAGGTGACCGAGCTCGTTCGCCAGCTCGACGGCGGACAGCGCAAGGCCTACGGCGAGCTCAGCAACGAGCTCCGCCGTCAGCACGAAGGCATCGCCGCCCTGAGCGAGCACACCCAGCAGCTCCGTGAGGTGTTGGCGAGCTCCAAGGCGCGCGGGCAATGGGGCGAGCGGATGGCCGAAGACGTGCTCCGGCTCGCCGGTCTGCTCGAAGGCGTCAACTATCGCAAGCAGACCACGCTCGAGAGCGCCGGCCGCCCCGACTACACGTTCTTGTTGCCCAACGGCCGCGTGATGCACATGGACGTGAAGTTCCCGCTCGACAACTACGTGCGGCATCTCGAGTCGACCAACGATCTCGAACGCAAGCAGTTCCGCGACCAGTTCCTGCGCGACGTACGCGACCGGGTCAAGGAGCTCACGACGCGCGGCTATCTCGATTCCGCCGACGACACCGTCGACTGCCTCTTGATGTTCATCCCGAACGAGCAAGTCTACGGATTCGTGCAGGAGAACGACCGCAGCATCCTCGACGACGCGCTGCGGCACAAGATCGTCGTGTGCTCTCCGCTCACGCTCTACGCGGTGCTCGCCGTCGTGCGCCAGGCCGTCGACAACTTCCAGCTCGAGCGCACTTCGAGTGAGATCCTCGGCCTGCTCGGCGAGTTCTCGCGCCAGTGGGAGAAGTACTCCGCCCAACTCGACAAGGTGCAGTCGCGGTTCGAGCAGGTCGCCAAGGAGTACTCGGCGCTGATGACGACCCGACACCGCGCGCTGCAACGGCCGCTCGACAAGATCGAGCACCTGCGCCACGAGGAACGCGGGCTCCTCGACTCCGACGCGTCGTCGCTCACCTTCCCGGAGTTGAGCGCGGGCGCGTGACGCACGGGCCGAACGACCGGCCGGTTCGCTAGCGTCGCCCGCGTGACACGGGTGACGGTGCTGGGCGGCGGGCAACTCGGGCGCATGCTCGGGCTGGCGGGGATCCCGCTCGGGATCGAGTTCACGTTCCTCGACGCGTCCGCCGATGCTCCGGCCGCAGCTGCGGGTGGGCTCGTCGTCGGCGGGCTCGACGACGTGTCGGCCGCGATCAAAGCCGCGGCGGGTGCGACGGTCATCACGTACGAGTGGGAAGGCGTGCCCGCGGCCACTGTCTACGAGGCGGGCCGCTCCGTGCCGGTTCGGCCGGCGCCGCTGATCCTCGAAATCTCACAGGACCGGCTCGTCGAGAAGACGACGTTCCACGGGCACGGCATCAAGACCGCGGCCTTCGTCGCGGTCGGCGATGGCGAGTCGCTCGATGCCGCGGTCGCCGAGCTCGGCCTCCCGGCGGTCTTGAAGACGCGGCGGGGCGGCTACGACGGCAAGGGCCAGGTGGTACTGCGCTCCCCCGCCGACGTCGACGGCGCGCTCGAGCAACTCGGCGGGGTTCCGTGCATCCTCGAGGCCTTCGTGGCGTTCGACCGCGAGCTGTCGATCGTGGCGGCGCGCGGCGTCGACGGTGCGATCGCGTGCTGGCCGGTCGTCGAGAACACACACGTCGACGGCATCCTGCGGCTCACCCGCGCGCCGGCGCCCGGCGTCGACGCCGCGCTCCAGGCGCGGGCGGAGGCGTGCATCCGTCCGCTGTTCGAGGCCCTCGACTACGTCGGCGTCGGATGCGTCGAGCTGTTCGACACCGGCGGAGAGCTGCTCGCGAACGAGATGGCGCCCCGGGTGCACAACACGGGGCACTGGACGATCGAAGGCGCGGTCACCAGCCAGTTCGAGAACCATCTCCGCGCGGTGCTCGGTTGGCCGCTGGGCTCGACCGCCGCCCGCGGCGCGAGCGCGATGGTCAACTGCATCGGCGGGATGCCCGCACGAGAGGCCGTCCTCGCGGTTCCCGGCGCGCACTTCCACGACTACGGGAAGGCGCCCCGGCGCGGCCGCAAGGTCGGGCACGTCACGGTCACCGCGGCCGGCGCCGACGAGCTCGCAACGCCGCTGGCGCGCGTGCAGGCGCTCGTCGAGGCGTCGGCCGACGGCTGAAGGGCCGCGGCACCGCGCCGTTCAGGCGATCGCGCCGTTCAGGCGATCGCGCCGGTTTCCCGGAGCTTCGTGACCTCCGCCGCGTCGACCCCCCAGTCGCCCAACGCCTCATCGGTGTGCTGCCCGGGCCACGGCGCCGAGCGCTGCACCTCCGCGGTGGTACGGGAGAATCGGGGCGCGGGCGCCGGTTGCGGCACGCCGTCGCGCTCGATGACGGTCTGGCGCGCCACGATGTGCTCGTTGTGGGTCGCTTCCGACATCGTGAGCACCGGCGCGTAACAGGCGTCGCTGCCGGCGAGAATCGCGTCCCACTCGTCGCGCGTCTTCGTCTTGAACAAGTCGGTGAACCGCGTCCGCAGCGTGTCCCATCCGTTCTTGTCCATCTGCGCGGGCAGGCCTTCACTCTCGAGGCCGAGCTTCTGGATCAGCTCGGCGTAGAACTGCGGCTCGAGCGAGCCCAACGAGACGAACTTGCCGTCTGCGGTCTCGTACGTGTCGTAGAACGGCGCACCGGTGTCGAGGACGTTGGCGCCGAGCGACTCGTCCCAGAACCCGATCTGCTTGAGTCCCCACATCATCGTCATCAAGATGGCCGTGCCGTCGACCATCGCGACGTCGAGCACCTGACCCTTGCCCGAACGTTGCGCCTCGAGGATGCCGCAGACGATGCCGAACGCCATGAACATCCCGCCGCCGCCGAAGTCGCCCACCAGGTTGATCGGCGGGGTCGGCTTGCCACCCGCGCGCCCGAAGTGCGCGAGCGCGCCGGCGAGCGCGATGTAGTTGATGTCGTGGCCGGCCGCCTGCGCCATCGGGCCGTCCTGCCCCCAGCCGGTCATCCGGCCGTAGACGAGCTTCGGGTTGCGCGCCAAGCACACGTCGGGTCCGAGACCGAGCCGCTCGGTGACGCCGGGCCGGTAGCCCTCGGTGAGCGCGTCGGCCCGCTCCACGAGACGGAGCACCAGCTCGACACCCTCCGGCTTCTTCAGGTCGACACCGATCGAGCGCCGCCCGCGATACAGCGGTTCGAGGTTCGGCTTGTCGAACACGCCCGGGTTCACCTGCCCCGCCCGGTCGATGCGCACGATGTCGGCGCCCATGTCGGAGAGCAGCATCCCGGCGAACGGGCCCGGCCCGATGCCGGCCAGCTCGACGATCTTCACGCCCTGCAACGGTCCCACAAGTCCTCCACGCGCTCGTCCGGTCGAAGGCGCCACGATACGCGCGACCTGACAACCATGTCAGCCTCGTCGCCAACCGCT
>CAZLEC010000124.1:0-9821 GCA_964558245.1 uncultured Burkholderiales bacterium
GAACTCGGTGGCGAACAGCTTGTACTGCGACGACTCGATGGTCGGCGGCGGCGTGCCGGGCACCTTCTCGCCCTTCATCGAAGCCGCGACCACACGGAGGCCGAGCACGCGGGACACCTCGGCATCCGTGACGAGCCGCGCGATCTCCCGGCGCACCACGGCGTCGTCGCGGAGCGGCTCGCCGTCGCGCTCGGCGGTGCGGACGTACTCGATGAGGAGATCGAGCCGCTGATTGATCGGAGAGAACGTGAACATCGTGAACCGCTCGAGGTCGAGCGCCTGGGAGATGTACTGGAAGCCGCGGTTGACCTCGCCGACGACGTACTCGTCGGGCACGAACACGTCTTCGATGAACACCTCGTTGGTGCGCTCGTCGCCCATCGTCCAGATGCAGTTGATCGTGACGCCGGGCTGGTCGAGCGGCACGAGCATGAGCGTGATGCCGCGATGCTTGTCGTCGGGGTTCGTCCGGGTGCCGAGCCAGTACCACTCCGCGAAGTGCGCCGACGTGGTCCAGGTCTTCTGGCCGTTGAGGATCCAACCGGGCTTGCCGTCACGCTCGCCCCGCTCCGCCTTCAGCCGCATCGACGCCGCGTCGGAACCGGCATTCGGCTCGCTGTAGCCGACCGCGAACTCCACGTCGTTGCGCAGGATCTTCGGCAGGAATTCCCCCTTCAGGAAGTCGCTCGCCTCCTTGATGAGGGTCTTGCCGATGATGCCGACACCCTTGCCGATCTGCGGTCCGCCGCGCGCCGCCAACGCCTCGTTGAGGAGGTACTCGTAGACGCCTTCACCCTCCGAGCCGCCGTACTCCTTCGGCCACGTCAGCCCGAGCCAACCCCGCTCGCCGACCTCGCGCATGAAGGCCCGGCGCTTCGGCGTGTCGACGATCTGGGCCATGTTCTCCCGCGTCAGGTCGAACACGTCGGGATCATCGTGCTCGTCGAGAAACCGCTCCACCTCCGCCGCGAAGGCGCGCTGCTCGGGCGAGAACTCGAAATCCATGAACGTCCCCTCACGATCTGACGGATCGTCAGATGCGTCCCGAATCATACGAGTGAGCCGCAACCCGTCGCCGCCCGTCGCCTATCGGAAGAAGAGGACCAGCAGGACGCCCGCCGCGATGATCCTGGCGACGAGCCAGTGGTAACGCCGGCGATCCCGCGGTGTCAGCGGCTTGTCTCTGCCGCCGTCGTTCGCCCGGACACCGTGGGTGCGAGAGCCCATGCCACCATCGTCGCGCCGGCCGGCTCACTTTTGCGATTGCCGCGCCGGCAACCCTGCAGACCCCGAGCCCGTGGCCGGCGGTCGCGGACGCCGCCGTCGCAGTCGCAGTCGCAGTCGCGGATCTCCGCATCGAGCGTCAGACCCGTCGCCGTCTCGCTACACGGCGCTGGCCGGGACTCGGCGGGGCTTACGATGGTCGCGACGTGACATCTTCAAATCCTGTAACTCACGACGACCTGATCGCCAAGAACCGGCGGACGAGCGTGCTGATGCTCGCGGTCGAGTTCCTGCTCGTCGGGACCCTCGGCGGGGCGATCGGACTGCTCGTCACGCGCTCGCCCGGCGCCGGCATCGCGATCGGCGCCGGGATCGCGATCGCCATCGACCTCATCGGATGGCTCGTCGCGGTCCGGGCGACGATCGCATTGACACACGCGGTCGAAGTGACGCCCGAGCAGGCGAAAGTGCTCCACGACGTCGTGGAGGGCCTGTGCATCCGGACCGGGCTCCCGAAGCCGAAGGTGTACATCGTCGACGATCCCGCGCCCAACGCGTTCGCGTTCGGCCGGTCACCGAGCCGCGCCGGCGTATGCGTCACGAGTGGCCTCCTCAATCTCATGTCGCGCCGCGAGCTCGAAGGCGTGCTCGCGCACGAGCTCTCACACATTCGCAACCGCGACGTCCAAGTCACGACACTCGCGGTGACGACCGTCGGGCTCCTCGTTGCGGTCGCCGACATCTCGGCTCGCGCCTCATGGTTCGCAGACTGGGGTGACAACAACGACAACGGCGGCTTGCTCCTCGTCGCCGTCGCGATTGTCGCCGGCGCCCTGGCCTTCGGCGCGCGGTTGTTGTCGTTCGCGATCTCCCGACACCGCGAGGAGTTGGCCGACACGAGCGCCGCCGCGCTGATCTCACCCGACGGGCTCCGGCGCGCACTCGAGAAGCTCGAAGCCGACCACACCGTGCTCCAACACGTGTCGCGCGCCACCGCGCATCTCTGGGTCGTCACGCCGTTGCACTTCGAGGGCAAAGCACAGCACGCGCGCTCGAACCGCCTCTTCGACACGCACCCTCCCCTCGACGAACGCATCGCGATCCTGCGCAAGCTCGAGGGCCTCGACCCGAGCCAGCGCGGGCCGGTCGACCAGACCTCGACCGGCGTTCCAGTCGACCTCGCGCAGCTCGCGGCCTCGACCCAGCTGCGCACCGCCCGCGGATCCGGTGCGAGTCCCGCGCCGTTGGCCCCCACCGCGACCGGCTGGAGCCTCCCGCCGAGCGCGCAGGGACAGGTCACGACGCTTGCCGACCCGGCCGGCTCGGCGCCCTCGGTCCCGTCGCCGACCGGCCATCCGCCCGGCTGGTACCACGCCGACGCGGCGACCCTTCGCTACTGGGACGGCACGGCCTGGACCGCGTGGACCGCGCACTGGAACGGGCGCCGCTGGGTGTCGGCGCGCCCGACCTGACCCACAACACCGACCCGTTTCCTCATCTGATGAGCGAACGCGTCGTACCGCGCCCAATTTCCAATTCTGATGAGGGTTCGCGTCGTCGCGGCCGGCGTCGGCTCGGGCTACGTGACCACGCCGCGGGCGCGCAGGCCGGCCACGTCGTCGGGCGATAGGCCGAGCTCCGACTCGAGCACCGCTTCGGTGTGCTCCCCCACCCACGGCACGCGCGTCTCGGGCCCCTCCATCATGTTCGACAGCTTCACCGGATTGCCGGGCACGAGCACGGGCTGTTCGACACCGTCGGTGCGCGGCATCTCGACGATCATGTTCCGCGCCGCGAGATGAGGATCCGAGATCACGTCGGGCGCACGGTTGCTCGGGCCCGCGACGATGCCGGCCGCGGTGAGCGCCTCCGCCGCCGCGAGTTTCGTGCGCCGTGACGCCCACTCGTCGACGGCGGGCCGGATCTCCGACTCGAGCGCGGGACCCCAGCCCGCGCGCGTCGCGAAACGCGGATCGTCCTTCCACTCCGGATGGCCGACCAGCTCCGCGAGCTTGAAGAATTGGTGCTCGCGCACGATTTGCACGACGACATAGCCGTCGGAGGCGCGGAAGCCCTCGCAGATCACCTCGAGTCCCTTGTCGGGCTCGGGCCTGACACCGAGCGACCAGAAGTTGGTGACGATGTCGGTCATCGCGACGATCGCGTCGAACATCGCGATGTCGACGTATTGACCGACGCCGGTGCGATCACGATGGCGCAGGGCGGCGAGGATGCCGATCACGCCGAACAGACCCGAGCTGATGTCCCCGAGCGCGCCGACCGGGATCGTGACCGGTGGCTCGCCCGGGTGCCGGTAGTCGTAGATACCCGACATGGCCTCGACGATCGACGCGTACGCGGGCCAGTCGCGATACGGCGTGGCGACCGTGTTGCCGAAACCGGAGATCGACACGTACACCGCACGCGGGTGGAGCGCAGAGATGTCGGCGTAGCCCAGGCCCATGCGGTCCATGGTGCCGGGCTTGAAGTTCTCGGCCACGACGTCGAACTTGGGCACGAGCGCCAAGAAGAGGTCACGACCCGCGGGTGACTTCAGATCGAGCCCCACGCTGCGCTTGCCGAAGTTGTTGCGCAGGTAGGTCGCTCCGACCTTGCGGCCCTGCGGATCGATCATCGCCGGCGACGACGCCCGTCCCGACTCGCCGTGCTCGGGATGCTCGACCTTCACGACCTCCGCGCCCAGGCGGGCGAGCATCTGGGTGGCGAACGGCAACGCCTGCATCTGCTCGGCCGCCAACACGCGCACACCGTCGAGCGGTTTGCCGAAGCCTTGCGCGCCGGCGTTCGCAACATCTCCCAATCGCACGGGCGACACTGTACGGCCGGCTCCCGGTCGGTCCCGGCTGGGCTCGGGCGAGAGGAGCCCGCGTAGACTCACGGCCATGAGGGGAATCATCAGTGCTGCCGGCTACGTGCCGTTCCGCCGTCTCGACCGCGGCGACATTGCCAAGACGTTCGGCTCCGGAGGGGGCAAGGGCACCCGGTCGGTCGCCTCGTACGACGAGGACACGACCACGATGGCCGTCGAGGCGGCCCGCCTCGCCCGGCGCTCGACACCCGACGACCCGGCGCTCGGCGCCTTGTGGTTCTCGACCGCCAACCCCGCCTACCTGGACAAGAACAACGCGTCGGCCATCCACGCGGCGCTCCGGCTCGACACCCAGGTGGGCGCGCTCGACTTCGGTGGCGCCCTCCGCTCCGGTGTCGGCGCGCTGCGCACCGCGCTCGACGGCAACGGCTGCGTGCTGGTGATCGCGTCCGACATGCGCGGCGGGCTCCCGACGAGCGCCGACGAGTCGCAGGGCGGCGACGGCGCGGCCGCCGTGGTGGTGGGTTCCGACGCCGACGGTCCGGTGATCGCCGAGTACCTCGGGGCCGCGAGCGCGACCGAGGAGTTCATCGAGCGTTGGCGCGCTCCGGGATCGGATCGGTCCCGCGCCTGGGAAGAGCGATTCGGCGAGGTGAAATACGCACCGCTCGCCGAACAGGCCTGGAACGGCGCCCTGAAGGCAGCCGAGCTCTCACCCGACCAGATCGATCGCCTCATCGTCACCGGCATGCATGCTCGCGCGGTGCGAGGCGTCGCCGGCCGCCTGGGCGCGTCGAAGGCGGCCATGGCCGACGACCTCGCGGCGACAGTCGGCAACACCGGCACCGCGCACCCCGCGCTGTTGCTCACGAACGCGCTCGAGAGCGCGGAGCCCGGCCAGGTCATCGCGCTCGTCGTGCTCGCCGACGGTGTCGACGTGCTGCTCTTCCGCACCACGCCGGCCATCTCGTCGTACCGGCCTGCTCGCTCGGTCGCGACGCAGGTCGCGAACGGCGGCGCACTGACCTACGGCAAGTTCCTCTCGTGGCGCGGCCACGCGACGCTCGAGCCGCCGCGCCGCCCGGAGCCGGAGCGCATCTCGGCATCGGTCTCGGGGCGCAGTGAGGAATGGAAGTACGCGTTCGTCGGCTCTCGCGACCACGAAAGCGGCGAGCTCCACCTCCCGCCCGCGCGCGTCTCGCGCGTCGGCGACGCGGTTGACGACATGGTGAAGGCGCCGATGTCGGAGGTGCAAGGCACGATCGCCTTGTTCACGATCGATCGCATCGCCTTCTCGCTGAGCCCGCCGATCACCTTCGCGGTGGTCGACTTCGACGGCGGTGGCCGGCACCCCGTGGAGCTCGTCGACGTCGACGTCGACACGTTGCAGATCGGCGACCGGGTCGAGATGACCTTCCGCAAGCTGTTCACCGCCGACGACATTCACAATTACTTCTGGAAAGCGCGGCCGGTCCGCGACTGAGAGGGAGAAACAGTGGCTTCCCACGGAATCAAGGATCGAGTCGCGATCGTCGGGATGGGCTGCACGCCGTTCGGCGAGCACTGGAACAAGGGCACCGACGACCTGCTGATCGACGCCGCCGAAGAGACGTTCGCGTCGGCCGGCATCAACAAGGACGACGTCGACGCCTACTGGCTCGGCACCGCGATGTCGGGCATGAGCGGCATGGCGCTCGCCCGGCCGCTCCAGCTCCACGACAAGCCGGTGACGCACGTCGAGAACTTCTGCGCCACCGCCTCCGAGGCCATCCGCAACGCCGCCTACGCGGTGGCGAGCGGCGCGTACGACACCGCAATGGCGATCGGCGTCGAGAAGGTGAAGGACAGCGGCTACCAGGGGCTCGTGGGCGCGGCCAAGACACCGACCGACGGCACCGGCCGCACGCTCACCGCGGCCGCGATGTTCGCGATGTGTGCTCCCGGCTACGGCAAGAAGTACGGCGTCGACAACGAGCAGATGCGTGAAGTCCTCGCCCGCATCGCGTGGAAGAACCACTACAACGGCGCCCGCAACCCGCGCGCCCAGTTCAAAAAAGAAGTCTCGATGGAGACGATCTGCAACGCGCCGCTCATGGCGGGCGGACTCGGCGTGTACGACTGCTCGGGCGTGGCCGACGGCTCCGCCGCCGCGATCATCGTGCGCGCCGAAGACGCGCACAAGTACACCGACAAGCCGATCTACATCAAGGCGCTCTCACTCGTGGCCGGCAACTGCTCCGGCAACGCGGACCCGGCGTACGACTACACGACGTTCCCCGAGATCGCGGCGACCGGTCGCGACGCCTACGCGCAAGCGGGTGTCACCAACCCCCGCGAAGAGATCGCGATGGCCGAGGTGCACGACTGCTTCACGCCGGCCGAGCTCCTCATCTACGAAGACCTCCAGTTCGCGGAACGAGGCTCGGCGTGGAAGGAAGTGCTGGCCGGCACTTTCGATCTCAAGGGTGACATGCCCGTGAACCCCGACGGCGGCTTGAAGAGCTTCGGCCACCCGGTTGGCGCCTCCGGCCTGCGCATGATGTTCGAGGCGTGGCTCCAGCTCCGCGGCGAGGCTCCGGAAGAGCGCCGGATCGGCAACGACCGCCCGCTCGCACTGACGCACAATCTCGGCGGATATCCCGGCGAGATGGTTTCGTTCGTGTCGATCCTCGGCCGCGAGCTCGGCTAGCGGGCGAAGCACCCGAAAAATGAGCGGGGCGGCGCTGGCGTTCGTCGTACTCGGCGCGCTCGTTGTGATCGGCGCGCCGATCGCCCTGAGCATTCCCGGCACCCGATCCGAGTGGACGCAACTGCTGTTCGAGTCCGCGGCGATCGGCCTCGTCGTCGAGTTGTTCGTCGCGATCGTTCTCCTCCATGCCGGCTACTACTCGATCGCGACCGCACTGACGTTCACGGTCGTACTCGTCGCCGGGGCCGTGATCGCGCTGCGGAGATCGAGCCGGCGCGACGGGACACCAGGTCCCGACCGCTCGCTCCTGCACGGCGTGGAACCGGCGTTGATCGGGCTCGCGACGGTCGTGCTCGTCGGAGCCGCGTTGTGGATCCGGCGCGCGCCGTCGTACTTCATCTTCCAGACCGGCGACATGGGTGGCTACGTCAACTCCGCGAACATCCTCATGCGGTCGGCGCGCTTCGGGACCGAGCCCAACGGGTTCACGTTGTTCCTGCGCGAGACGAACCTCGTGCTCGGCCGTGCGAACACGGTCGCCGGGCTTCCCGCACTGGGCGCGATTCTCCTCCTCGGCGTGATCGCGTTCGCGCGCACGCTCCGGCTCCACGTCGCCGTCGTGCTCGGGATCGGGCTGCTCGTCGTCGTGCACCCGGTGACGGTTTGGTACTCGCTGTTCCCCGCAGCCGAGTCGCTCTACGCGCCGCTCGTCATCGCCCTGCTGTACTTCGTCGTGCGCGCCCGGTCCCTCACGTCGAACGCGTACGCAACCATCGCGGGAATCGTCGCCGGCTCACTGCTCCTCGTGCGCGGCGAGGCAATGCTGCTCGCGCCGGTCATCGTGCTGGCACTGTTCGCGTCGACCGCGGTTGACGACGACACGACGATCGCGGTGCAACGGCGGTTCACCGTCGTGTCGTTGCTCACGCTGTTCCTCGCGTACGCATACGACGTGCACTACGTGCACGCATACTTCGTCACCCAACTCCATCACCTCCTTCCCGGCCCCCTGTACCGCCTCACGGCCGATGCGCACCTGGTGCAGATCTCGATCTTCTTGGTGATCGCCGGCGCGATCGCGCTCGCGGCCGTGCTCTGGTGTGCGCGACTCGTCACTCGGGTCGTGCGCCCGCGTACCGTCACCCGGTCGCGCACCTTCTGGCGCGCGGCGTACGCGGCAGTGGTCGTCGTCACCGCGGGCGCGTTGGCGACGCTGCACGTCTCGGGTCTGGGGAACACCCTCGTGCGGTGGGGCCCCGTGCTGATCGTCCTCGTGCCGCTCGGCCTCGTCGCCCTTGTGCTGCAACCCGGCGAGGCGCTCGATGCGGGCTCGGGCCTGCTGTTCCTGCTCGTGATCGGCACGTACATCGTGCTGTTCGCGCGTCGCGTGCCGGCACCCAAAGTCCAGACCTACTACCTCTACTTCGACCGCTACCTCTACAGCGAGGTGCTCCCCGCCGCCCTCGTGTTGGGCGCGATCGGTCTGCACCTGCTACTGGGCGCCGGCGCCCGGGTCGCGCGCTCGTCTCGCGCCGAGGTCACGATCGCCGGGCGCATCGCGGTCGTTGCCGTGCTGACAATCGCCGCGATCGGTTTGCTCCCCCAGATCGACCAGACCCGGCATGCAACCAAGTACCGGCTCTTCGGTCACTCCTACGCCGCACTGCAGAGTCTCGATCGCCTCACCGGAGGGCACGCCGGGAGCGCCGTCGTGTACTCCGGCTCCAAGATGCGCCCGTACCGCTGGTTCTACCCGAACACCTACCGAGCCTTCGCGCTGCCGCTCCAACAGTCGTTCGACCGACAAGTGTTCGGCATCCCACCGCGAGGACTGGGGCGCGATGCCGTGTACGACGCGGCGGAGGCCCACATGGTGTTGCAGCGCAACCAGCTCGCGTCGGGCTACCTCGTCGTGCTCCAGATGCCGGGCCGATCACGACTTCCGGACGACGAGAACACCCGTTACCTCGAGACGCTCCGGTACGCGTGCCCGACACTCGGGCAGACGAAGAGCGGGTCGGCAACGAGCTGGATGTTCGCCGAGTTGAAATTCGACATCTACGCGATCAAGTAGGGCCACCTCCCCGACGAGGTACGGCCGGGCGCGTTGCCTCGTAGGATGCCGCCATGGCCAAGATCACGCTGGTCGGCGCGGGCTCGACGGTGTTCGCGCGCAACCTGCTCGGCGACATCCTCGCCTACGAGGAGCTCACGGAGTCGGAGATCACCCTCTTCGACATCGACGCCGCTCGCCTCGACACCTCCGAGTTGGTCGCGAAGCGGGTGGCGGATGCGTTGGGTTCGCCCGCCAAGATCCGGACCACGACCGATCGCAGAGCCGCACTCGACGGCGCCGATTACGCGATCAACATGATCCAGGTCGGCGGGTACGAGCCGTGCACCGTCACCGACTTCGAGATCCCCAAGCAGTTCGGGCTGCGCCAGACGATCGCCGACACCATCGGAATCGGCGGGATCATGCGCGGGCTGCGCACGATTCCCGTCTTGCTGGCGATCTGCGCCGACATGCAAGAGCTGTGCCCCGACGTGTGGTTCCTGAACTACACGAACCCGATGGCGATCAACTGCCGGGCGATAGCCCGCGCGAGCAACATCCGCACCGTCGGCCTCTGCCACAGCGTGCAGGGCACCGCATTCGAGCTCTCCCAAGACCTCGGCATTCCGTACGCGGAGATCGACTATCTCGCCGCCGGCATCAACCACATGGCGTTCTATCTCCGCTTCGAACGCCACGGAGAAGACCTCTACCCGAGGCTGCGCGCACTGGCGGAGTCGGGCGCAGTACCCGAAGGCAACCGGGTGCGGTACGAGCTGCTCCGGCACTTCGGCTACTTCGTCACGGAGTCGAGCGAGCATTTCGCCGAGTACGTGCCATGGTTCATCAAGCGCGACCGCGCGGACCTCATCGATCGCCTCAACGTGCCGCTCGACGAATACCCGCGCCGCTGCGTCGAGCAGATAGCGCGCTGGGACGCCGAGCGCGAGCAACTCGAACGCGGCGATGCGATCGACGTCGAACGCAGCTTCGAGTACGCATCGACGATCATCCGGAGCATC
>CAZLEC010000125.1:0-9815 GCA_964558245.1 uncultured Burkholderiales bacterium
CCGGCACCCCAGTCGATCCCGACGTCTTCCACGCCACCGACACCGCGGCTCCGGCCAAGGCCAAGGCCAAGGTCACGGCCAAGGCCAAGGCCAAGGCCAAGGTCAAGACCAAGGTCAAGGTCAAGGCCAAGGCCAAGGCCAAGGCCAAGGCCAAGCGTTGACCGGAACGCGTCCCGAGGTCACGCGGCCGGCTGCGTCGTCTCGGTCTCGGGGTGCCGGGCTGCCTCGCGGGTGATCTGGCCGGTGTTCGCGTCGTTGTCGTAGAGCTCGCCGTACCGGCCCCAGTCGATGGCGATGTCGAGCTGGTGACGCGCCTCGTCTTCGCTGAAGCCCCGGCGCAGGATGTCGACGAAGAACTCGCCCGGCAGGTTGCCGTCGATCGAGGCCGCGAGCGCGTTGGTGATCGCCTTCACGAGCGGGGCTCGAGCAGCGGCCTTCCGTGCGAACAGTTGCTTGGTCGTGAGGATGTCGGCGAGCACGAACTCGCGACCGTCGTCGGTGACGTGGAGGTCGGCGTCGTCGACCGTCGCGAAGCCGAGCAGGGTCGCGCCGTCGACGAGTGGCAGCAGGTCGTCGACTTCGAAGATGAGATCGCGAGCGAGGGCCGGGAGGTCTTCGGTGCCGCCGCGCGCCACGAGGATCTCGAGCAGGCCCGCCATGCCGCCGACGGTGGCGTCCGGGAGCGGCTGGTTGATCGGCGACGGCTCCGTGGCCGGCGACGGGCTGGGTGCCGACTCCGGCTCGCGCCCGGTCATGATCCCGTAGATCTCGTCGACGAGCGCCTCGAACGCCGGCGTGCGGCGATCACGCGGCCGCGGGAGATCGACGAGGAGCTCGCGCCGTATGCGGCCGGGATTCGACGACAACACGAGGACGCGATCGGCCAGGAGCACGGCTTCCTCGATGTTGTGGGTGACGATCAGCATGGCGCGCGTCGGGAAGTCGTCGCGCGCCCACAGCGTGAGCAACTCGGTGCGCAGGTTCTCGGCGGTGAGCACGTCGAGCGCGGAGAACGGCTCGTCCATGAACAGCGCGTCGGGTTCCACCACGAGCGCGCGCGCGAACCCGACGCGCTGGCGCATGCCGCCCGACAACTCCTTGGGATACGCCGACTCGAACCCGTCGAGCCCGATGAGGTCGATCGCTCGCTCGGACCGCAGGCGGCGCTCCGACTCCGGTACCGCGCGGGCCTCGAGGCCGAGCTCGACGTTCTGCAGCACGGTGAGCCACGGCAGGAGCGCGAAGGTCTGGAACACCATCGCCACGCCGGGGTTCGCGGCGACGACCGGCGCGGACCGGTACAGCGCGTGTCCCTCGGTCGGGGCGATGAGCCCGGCCAGGCACCGAAGCAACGTCGACTTGCCCGAGCCGGACTTGCCGAGCAGCGCGACGATCTCTCCTTCGCGGAGCTCGAAGTTGATGTCGTCGAGGACCGTCAGCGGCGAACCGTCGGGGGTGGTGAACGACTTGGTGATGTGATCGGCCGCGAGAATCGTCGCTCCGGTGCAGGTACCCGTGATCGGTGTCATGGTGAGTGCTCCTTCACAGCGAGTATCGCGTCTCGGCGAGGCGGTAGAGCCGGCGCCACACGATCCGGTTCAGTCCGACGACGTAGATGCTCATCACGACGATGCCCGTGAGCACCTTGGCGAACGCACCGCTCCGCGTGGCCTCTGCGATGTAGGCGCCGAGTCCGGTCGCGACGAGCGTGTGATGGCCGTACGCGACGACCTCGGCGACGATCGAGGCGTTCCACGCCCCACCCGCGCACGTGATGCCGCCCGTGACGTACGCGGGAAAGATGCCCGGGAGGATGAGGCGCTTCCATCGTTGCCATCCGCGCACGCCGAAGTTGTCCATCGCTTCGCGGAGGTCCGAGGGTATCGACATCGCGCCCGCGATCGTGTTGAACAGGATGTACCACTGCGCACCGAGCGCCATCAGCACGATCCCACCCCAGTTCAGGCTGATGTGTGTCGCGATCAGGAGGGCGGCGAAGAACGGGAACAGGAAGTTTGCCGGGAAGCTCGCCAGGACCTGCACGACCGGTTGCGCGTAGCGCGCCAGGCGCGGGGACATCCCGATCTTCACGCCCACCGGCACCCACACGAGCGTGGAGACGACGAGCAGGACGATTACCCGCGCGAACGTGATCGCGCCGAGGCCGAAGGCGTGCGGGAACTCACCGAGGCCCACGTGGTGATCGACATAGGCGAATGCGGACCACCCGACGACGACCACCGCAACGGCTACCGCCGCCGCGAACGCGGCGTCGCCCGTGCGCCGGCGGTTGACGTTGGGCGTGAGCGGTCGGTCGGCCACTCCGAACACTCTCGTCGCGCGGTCGAGCCCCGTCGCGACGGGCTTGAGCGGCCGCGCGAGCACGCGCGGGACTCGCGAGCGCCGCAGCGTGTCGAGCATGATGCTCCTGGGCTGCTCGGCGGCCTCGCTCTGCTCGTTGCGGAAGCGCTCCGACCACGCGACCAGCGGCCGCCAGAACAAGAAGTTGACGCCCAGCACCATGACGATCATCACGCCGATCGCCAGTAGGACGTGACCGAGCTCCTTGTGGAGCGCGGCGGACGCGACGTAGCTGCCGATGCCGGGCAGCGCATAGGAGTGATTGTTGACGGTGATGGCCTCCGACGCGGTGAGGAAGAACCATCCGCCGCCGAAGCTCATCATTCCGTTCCACACCAACCCGATCATCGAGCCGGGTACGTCGAGGTTCCAGAACCGCTGCCACTTCGTGAGCCGCATGAGCCGCGCGGCCTCGTCGAGCTCGCGCGGCTGGCTGATCAGCGAGTGGTAGAAGCTGAAGGTCAGGTTCCACGCCTGCGACGTGAAGATCGCGAAGATCGCCGCGCACTCGAGCCCGACGATCGAGTGGGGGAACAGGCGGATGAAGAACGTGACGACTACCGCGAGGAACGCGAGGATCGGCACCGACTGCAGGATGTCGAGGAGCGGGATCAGTACCTTTTCGGCGCGTCTAAGGCGAGCGGCGGCAGTGCCGTATACGAACGTGAAGAGCACGGAGAGGAACAGCGCGATGAACATCCGCGCCAGCGACCGCAGCGCGTATACGGGGAGACGTGCCGGATTCGTCGAGATCGTCGACGCTGCATGTGAAGGCGCGAACGGCGCGCGCAGCGACAGGCCGAGCCGCAACAGACCGTAGAGCAATGCGAATACCGCGCCGCCGACCAGCAGGTCGATCCAGCGGAATTGCGGGCGCCGCAGGACGCCCCGGGTCGGGAACTGCTCGCGCATTGCCGTCGGAATCACCCCCTCGCGGGCGGAGTCGGTGCCCGGGGCGCGGCGACTCGAACGCTCAGGGTCGGGTCGGCGAGCAGCAGCCGGCGGTCAGCGCGTGAGCCGGGGGCCGAGCGTGAGGTCGTGCGTACTTGGAGAGCCGTCGGAACTCATTCGCTCACCTCCCCTGGGCGATTGCACCCGAAACTCTTCAGCTGCAGCCGATGAGCGTAGTGCGGTCGAACCGACGCGAGCCGCGCCCGGCAGGACGGAGCAGCATCGTTTCACGATCGTGACGCGGCGGGGCAACTCACCCGCGGCCCATGACATCTGGATAACGCGTTGTCGCGCCAACAGCGCGTAGAAGTTCCGGTCCGCGCGTAGAAGGGCCGTAAACAGAGGACGCCGCGCCCGGCGCCTGGCGATATCAATGGTGAATACCCGACGTTCCGAGGTGCAGCGATGACCACCAAAGTTGAGACCCGCCCGACAGGATCGATCGTCGAGTACCTGATCGCGCTCCTCGCCGAGGCGACCCAGCCGCGCGAGATCGAGCTGATCGCCGACCATCTGGGGGAGGCCGGCGACCCGCGCGCGATCCGCCCGCTCCTCGCCCGGCTCGGCGACTGCCAGGTGCAGGAGGACCCCGACGTCGAAGACGCCGTGTGTCGTGCGCTCATGTCGCTCGGTGTCATGTGCAGCTCGGGCAACCTCCGCTTCAGCCTGCGGCCGCGACGCGACCTCCCCGACGACGTCGTCGACACGATCCGCGACCTGGCCGCGACGATTCCGTGGCGCTATTTCGGCAGTCCCCGCATCTGAGCAGATGTCGAACTTCCTGATCGGCGGCGCGCTCGGAGCGCTCGTGGCGGCGTTCATCAGCGCGCCGTTCGTTGCGCCCTGGCGGTTCCGGGTTCGGTACCTCGCGAGCGCCCCGATGGCCGACCCGTGGCTCGGGCTCGCGCCGGCACCCGGCATGCAGACGCGGGCGGTGACGCTGACCAGCGTCCGCGCGGCTCGGGGCGTGGTGGAGCTCGCCGTGAACGAGCTCGGGACCGGCCGAATCTCGCGTTGCACGACGCTGACGTGCGAGTCATGCCCTCCGTGCGTGATTGCCGAGCTCGACGGTTGGGCCACGTTGGGCACTCCGCTCTTGTTGGTCACCGAGGAAGATCACGGCGTGCACCTCTACGGACCGCACCGCGACGTCGCGGATCTCGTTCTGGCCGAGGGAAAGATGCGATGAGCTCGCGTCAAGCAATGGAGATCTCGGCCACGCCGGCAGAAGCGCCCGCGGCCGGGCGGCATGAGCTCGCGTGGGCCGGGCCGGAGATGCCGACCATCGGCCCTCACGGCCTGCTGACGTACCGAGGGCACTCGGTGTGCCTGTCGGAGCGCAACGCGCAGCTCGCCGGCGTCTTCATCTACCACTTCAACTCGGAGTTGACCGACCTCGTGCTTCTCGATCGCGTCTGGCCGGAGGGCGTCACCCGCTGGACGCTGCGTCTGTGCGTGCGCCGACTCGACCGCCGGGTGCAGCGGGTCGGCCTCATGATCGTCGAGGTCGGCGAACACGCGCACGCGATGCGCTCCGCCGACGACCGATAACAATCGCGGGCGTCACGCGTCGGGTGAGCGACCGCCCTCTCGTAGCCGGGAGAGCTGGGCGCGGGCGTCGGATCGGCTCATCTCGTTGACCAGCTCGCGCAGCAGGGGCGTTCCGGCCTCCGGCAGCTCGCCACCGGTGAGCACGAGCACCGAGTCGGCGCCGACGACGAGCACGGCTGACCCGTCGTCGGGCCCGGCCGGAACTGGGAGACCGGCGGCGTGCACACTGCTCCAGCTGCTCCCGGACCCGGCGCGGGTCATGAGCGCGACCGAGTCGAGCCCGAAGACGGTTCGCAGCTCTTCGAGCAGGTCCGGGTTTCGGCCGATGGCGTGGGGGAGCGCCGCGGCGGCGAGACGCGTGACGCCCTCGGCTTCGGCGCGGGTCTGCACGGCTCGCAAGCTTGCCCGCGTCGCCAGGTGTACCAGAACCGAAACGATGACTGCGACGCCGGCAAACGCGAGCAGGCCGACGAGGTCGACGAGCCGATCGACCCGGAAGCTGTGGTACGGCACGGCATAGAGGAAGTCGGCGAGCGCGAGGGCGAGCGCGGCGGCGGCGAGCGACGGAGCGAGACCGCCGACGGCCGCGGTCGCGGCCGTGACGAGCAGGAGCGCGAGCAAGACGCCGGCGAGGCCCAGTGAGGCCCGCCAGGGCGTGAGTGAGAACGTCACCGCGACCGGGCCGATCAGCGCGACCGCCCAGGCGATCAGGCGGCGTCGCGGCGAGAGTCGCGGTCGCGGCGTCGGGCTCGATTCGGGCAACGGAGCGGGAGGCCCGTCGTCGATCGCGACGACGTGCAATTCGATCCCGCCGGGCGCCGCCTCGACCAGCCGATCGAGCTCCGCGCCGTGCAACAGTCGGTGCAGGCGCGTTCGCTTCGGTGAACCTACGACGACCTCGGTGGCTCGTTGGTCGGCCGCGAAGATCATGAGCGTGTCGCCACGATCGAGCGCGCCGACCTCCGCGTAGTTGCCGCCGAGCTCGGCCAGCAGGCGCCGGCGGCTCTCGAGCCCGTTGTCGGATTCTCTGAGGCCGGTCGGCACGCAGACGTGGACGCCGATCAGTCGCGCGTCGTCGCGTCGCGCGATCTGCGCCGCCCGCCGCACGAGCTCGTCACCCCGACGGCCGGCATCGAGGGACACGACGACTGACGCCCTCGGCGGTGCGGGTTGCCCCGGCTCGTCCGAACGGGCGTGCCGGGCCATCCAGCTCACGGCAAGGTCGTGCAGGGCATTGATGTTCTCGACGGTGAACCAACGGCCGAGGGCCACCTCGGAATTGGTCGACGCCGAATCCGTTCGGCGCTTGACGCGTTCGCGCAGCGCCTCGGGCTCGAGGTCGATCAGCTCGACGCGATCGGCCGAGGCGACGACGATGTCGGGAACCGTCTCGCGTTGGGGCACGGCGGTGAGGCGCTCGACCTCGTCGTGGAGGCTGTCGAGGTGCTGAACATTGAGATTGGAGATCACGTCGATGCCGGCGTCGAGCAACTCCTCGACGTCCTGCCAACGCTTGGCGTGCCGCTGCCCGGGAGCGTTCGAATGGGCCAGCTCGTCGACCAGCACGACGCGAGGCGAACGGAGGAGTATCGCGTCGAGATCCATCTCCGTGAACGTCGTACCGCGGTACGAAACCGCCTTCGGCGGCACCACGAGGAGAGCGTCCAGGAACAAGTCCGCTTCGTCGCTGTGCGACTCGAGGTAGCCGACCACGACGTCGGTTCCGCTCGCCGCCAGGCGCCGACCCTCCCCGAGCATCGCGTAACTCTTGCCGACGGCCGGAGCGGTCCCGAGGTACACGTGGAGGCGACCCCGACCGCCGGGAGAGCCGACCGCGCGAAGGGATCTCACCACGATCCCCTCAGGGGCGACGGCGCGCAGTGCATCTTCTCCATGTAACGCCCGCGGGCCGCAAAGACGGCGCAAAGATCCCGCGGCGCGCGTAGGTGTTCTGCTAACTCGGATGCTCCGGCGCGAAAGAAACGTACAAAGAGGAGGTGATTCGAGATACGAGCGAGGAGGTTGAGCCGTGAGCGGTGCCGGGTGGCTCCAGTTCGCAGCGCTCGGCCTGCTCCTCGTGCTCAGCACGCGAGTGCTCGGCGCCTACATGTACCGGGTGTACTTCACGAAGGACGCGCCCGGCGACCGATTCTTTCTTCCCGTCGAGCGGGCCGCCTACCGCCTGTGCGGAATCGATCCCGAAGGCGAGCAGCGATGGAACGCGTACGCGTTCTCGCTCCTCGCCTTCAGCCTGATCTCCTGCCTCCTCACGTACTGCTTGCTGCGGTTCCAGGCCCACCTGTCGTTCAACCCCGACGGGATGAAGGCGGTCGGGCCGGGCGTGTCGTTCAACACCGCGGTCAGCTTCCTGACCGGCACGAACTGGCAGTCGTACGCGGGTGAGGCGACGATGAGCCACCTCTCGCAGATGCTCGCCCTCGTGGTGCAGCAGTTCCTCGCCGGTGCCGCGGGCATGGCGATCGCGGTCGCGCTCATCCGGGGCCTGGTCCGCAAACGGCAGGCCAGCCTTGGGAGCTTCTGGGTCGACCTCGTACGGTCGATCACGCGCATCCTGCTCCCGATCACCATCGCGTTCGCGGTCGTGCTCATGAGCCAAGGCGTGATCCAGAACTTCCATGCGACCCGCCCCGTCACGACCGCAGCAGTCCAGACGGTCGACACGTCGGGCGCGTCGGTGCACACGCAGCGCATTCCCGGTGGTCCGGTCGCGTCGATGACGCCGATCGAGCTGCTGGGCACCAACGGCGGCGGATTCTTCAACGCGAACATCGCGCACCCCTTCGAGAACCCCAACCCGATCTCGAACCTGTTGCTGTATTGGCTCGCCTTCATGATCCCGTTCGCGTTCCCGTTAACCTTCGGGCGCGCGGTGGGCTCGGCCGCCCAAGGTGGAGTCGTGCTCGCGGCCATGGCGGTGTTGCTGATCGCCACCTCGGTAGTCGGCTACGCGTTCGAAGGGCGCGGTAACCCCGCGCTGGCTCGCGGTGGAGTCACGCAGACGGTGAGTGCGTCACAGGCCGGCGGGAACATGGAAGGCAAGGACTCCCGGCTGGGAGTCGGCGCCACCATCATGGGCTCGGCCAGCACCGCGACAACTGCGGGCGCGCCGAACGGGGCCTTCGAGAGCTTCACGCCGATCGGCGGCTCGACCGCGCTCGTGAACATGTTGTTCGGCGAGATCAGCCCGGGCGGTGACGGCAGCGGGCTCTATGGCATGTTGATCGTGGTCCTGGTGAGCGTGTTCATCGCCGGTCTGATGGTGGGGCGCACTCCGGAGTATCTCCGCAAGAAGATCCAGGGCGCCGAGATGAAGCTCATCGTGCTCTTCATGCTCGCAGTACCGGTGGCGACACTCGCGTTCGCCGGCGCGGCCGTGACGATCATGAGTGCGAGGCACAACATCTCCGCGGCCGGGCCTCACGGGCTCACAGAGGTCGTCTACGCCTACTCGTCGGCGGCCAACGGGAACGGCTCGGCGTTCGCCGGGATCAACGCCACGAGCAACTGGTACCTGTCGACTCTCGGCCTGGCCATGCTCGTCGGCCGGTTCTTCACCGCGATCCCGGTGCTGGCGATCGGCGGCTCGCTCGTGCGCAAGCAGACCGTTCGTAGCTCGGCGGGGACGTTCCGGACCGACACTCCTTTGTTCTTCGGCCTGTTGCTGGGTGTGACGCTCATCGTGGTCGGGCTCACGTACTTCCCGATCCTCGCCCTCGGTCCGATCGTCGAGCACCTGGCCGGGCACTTCTAGGAGGCAGCGCAGTGAGTCCGCGAACGCACAACTCGACATTGGCGCCGGAGCGGGCGCTCCGGTCCGAGCCGGCGCGCGCCGCGGCGCGACTGTTCGAGCCGACGATCGTGCGTCGGGCGATCATCGACTCGTTCAAGAAGCTCGATCCCCGCATCGAGATCCACAACCCGTTGATGTTCGTGGTCGAGATCAGCGCGGTGTGGACCTCCGTGCTGCTCGGTCGTGACCTCGCGCACGGGACTGCCCGCGCGCTGGTGTTCGAGGGGCTGATCGTCGCGTTCCTCTGGTTCACGGTGCTGTTCGCCAACTTCGCGGAGGCGATCGCCGAAGGACGCGGCAAGGCGCAGGCCGACACGCTGCGACGGACCCGGCAGGAGATGGTGGCGTACGTCCGCCAACCCGGCGGCAGCACATTGGAGACGGCGTCCGCGCAGCTGAACATCGGCGACGAGGTGGTGGTGAATGCCGGGGAGCTGATTCCCGGCGATGGCGACGTGATCGAAGGCGCCGCGTTGATCGACGAGTCGGCGATCACCGGCGAGTCGGCGCCGGTCATCCGGGAATCCGGTGGCGACCGCTCGGCGGTGACCGGCGGGACGCGCGTCCTGTCGGATCAGATCGTGGTTCGCGTCACGGTCAGGCCGGGTGAGACCTTCATGGATCGCATGATCGCGCTGGTGGAGGGCGCCAACCGCAAGCGCACACCGAACGAGATCGCGCTCACCATCCTGCTTGCGGGGCTGACGCTCATCTTCTTGCTCTGCGTCGTCACCTTGCAACCGTTTGCTTCGTACTCGGGTGGGAACCAGCAGATCATCGTGCTCGTCGGCCTCTTCGTGTGTCTCGCGCCGACCACGATCGGTGGCTTGCTCTCGGCGATCGGCATCGCCGGCATGGACCGCCTCGTGCAGCGCAACGTTCTCGCCATGTCGGGGCGCGCCGTCGAGGCCGCCGGCGACATCTCCACCCTGATCCTCGACAAGACGGGAACGATCACCTACGGCAATCGCATGGCATCCGAGTTGGTGGCGGTCGGCGACGCCGAAGAGCGTGAGCTCGCCGACGCGTCGTTGCTCGCGAGCGTCGCCGACGAGACGCCCGAGGGTCGATCGATCGTCGATTTCGTCCGCGAGCACTACGCCATCGAGCCCGTCGACATGCCCGGCGCGCAGCTCCTGCC
>CAZLEC010000126.1:0-9721 GCA_964558245.1 uncultured Burkholderiales bacterium
GCCCGCGCTCGTGATCGCCAGTCTGTTCGTCTTTGTGGGCGGCATTCTCGTCGAGGGCAAGCTCGTCCTCCAGACCGACCCCACACAGTGGGTCAACCAGCGTTCACAAGTCGTCAAAGACCTGAACGTGCTCAATCGTGAAGTGCACTCCTCGAGTGAGCTCGGCATCTATGTGCAGTCGCCCGACGCGTTCGGGCAACGCACGGTGACGTTCGTCGACAAGTTCACCCGAACGCTGCTCGCCGACGATCCCGACACGCTGCTCACTTCGTCGGGGCTCGTGAGCACCGTGAGCGAGTTGAGCGATATCCCGGGCGCGACGCACCTCGCCCCGACATCGGCCGATGTCCGCAGTGCCTTTGCGGTCGCACCCCGCGCGATTCAGCTCTCGACCGTCTCGGCAAGCGGCACCGCCATGAACATCATCTATCGCACGGGCCCGAGCGGCCTCGACGCCCGCGCCAAGGTCGTGCGCCACATCCGCGCCACTGTCCACCCACCCGCGACCGTGCGAGCCACGCCCTCGGGCCTCGCCGTCGTTGGCGTCGGACTGCTCGACAACCTCGAAGCCAATCGCGTCATCCTCACCTACGTGGCGATCCTGTTCGTCTTCTTGTTCCTGACCCTCCGGCTGCGCAGCGTCGTGCGCGCGCTGCTGTCTCTCGTTCCAGTGCTGATCGCCGTCGGTGCCTCCTCTCTGATTGCGTACTCGCTCAACCTCAAGCTCAGCCCTATGACGGCCGTCGGCGGACCCCTTGTCGTCGCAGCCTGCACCGAGTTCACATCCCTGATCCTGTTGCGCTTCATCGAGGAACGGCGCCGCGGCTCGCAGCCCCGCGACGCGATGGACGAAGCCGCTTCCCGCACCGGGCGCGCCTTTATCGTCTCCGCGCTCACCGCGATCTCCGGCGTCGCGGTGATCGCGACGTCTTCGCTCCCGCTCCTGCACGACTTCGGCGAGATCGTCGCACTCAACGTCGCAATCGCGCTTCTCAGCGCCCTCATCGTCCTCCCGCCCATGCTGGTCTGGGCCGAGAAGCACAACTGGGTCTCCCGCGGCCTGATCCCAACCGAACGACTCACCCCGACAACTGCCCCAAGCGATCGATGATGGTGGCATCGACCGAGATCGGCTGTCGACCGCTGATCTGCCCGAAAATTCGTTGCGATGCCGTTCGTGACCGGCCGTATGCAGGCTTGGCGCGGGTCCTGGCGAGGGCAGCGCAGGTTGGGACGATTGCCTCTGTCCGGCGCCATGCAAGTTGCCGATACGGGTGGTGACCGCGAAGCGTCGACGACGGAGGTCGCGAGCATACCCGCGAGCGGGCGCTGAGCGGCTCTCGGCGAACGCCGTTTCGGACCGGCTTGCGGGTATTCGTGGTCGGTGCGCTCGTGAGCGTGGTGATCGTGGCGGTGACGCTCGTCGTCCTCGCGCCAATGACCGCGGGACAACGTGCAGCGCAGCGCATCACCCGCGAGGATCTGGTGTTACAGCAGGACAGCGCGCAGTTGCGCGTCACGATGGCCGGACACCGCGATGGCAACCTTTACCGCATCGATCGGCAAGTTGACGCCGGTCGCGTCGGGAACCCACGTCAGCGCGGCCGAGTTCACCGCGGTGGTGAGCGCCGAGCGTGTCGCGTTCGGCCGTGCGTGGGACCTCACCTCATCGATCGACCAGCAACTCCGTCAGACGATCACCGCGCCTGACGCACAAGACGTCACCGAGAAGTTTCACACGGCCCGCTCACTGATGATCCTCGTCGGCGGAATCGCATTCCTCCTGGCTCTCGCCACCGCGGTCGCGTTCGCACGACGCGCGGCACGACGAGAACGCACACAACGTCAAGACGCGCAACGTCTCGCCTACGGCACCGAACTCCAACAAGCACTCGAACTCTCCAAGTCCGAGCACGCCGTCTACAACCTTCTCACCAAGGCCCTACGCGACGCCGTGCCCCAACTCGACGTCGAGATGCTGATCGCCGATTCCAGCCGCGCACACTTCAGCCGCGTCCTCACCACCACCAACGATCCCGAACACACCGACGGATGCGGCGTCGTCTCACCCAACGACTGCCCCGCCACCACCCGCGGCCACACCATGCAGTTCGCGTCGTCCGACATGCTCAGCGCCTGCCCCTACCTCCAAGACCGCCCAACCGGCACGTGCTCCGCCGTGTGCGTCCCCGTCAGCATCGCCGGCCGCACCGTCGGCGTCAGGCACGCCACCGGCCCCAACCACACCCTCCCCGCCGCCGGCGACCTCGAAAACCTCGAACTCAGCGCCCGACGCGCCGCCGAACGCATCGCGCTGCTCCGCACCTTCGAAAGATCCGAAACTCAAGCCCGCACCGTCCCCCTCACCGGACTCCTCAACCGCCGCAGCCTCGAAAACCAAGTCCGAGACCTCACCAACGACGGCGTCCCCTACGCCCTCGCCTACGGCGACCTCGACCACTTCAAAATTCTCAACGACACCCACGGCCACGAAACCGGCGACCAAGCCCTCCGACTGTTCTCCCGCATCATGCGCGACTCCGTACGCCCCACCGACCTCGTCGCCCGCTACGGAGGCGAAGAATTCGTCGTCATCCTCCCCGACTGCGGCGCCGACACCGCCACCATCGTCCTCGAACGTATCCGCGAACAACTCGCCATCGCCCTCACCAGCGGACGCGTCCCCACCTTCACCGTCAGCTTCGGACTCGCCACCTCCGCCGACGCACCCACCTTCGACGAAACCCTCGCCGTCGCCGACCAAGCCCTCCTCACCGCCAAAACCGCCGGCCGCAACCGCGTCCACGTCGCCGCCCAACCAACGCCCGACTCCATCACCAAACCCGAACCGCCCCGACCGCAAACGGACACAACGCTGGCAGGACGCGTGCTATAGCCCGCGCCCCTCAGCGCGCGTCCCTGGGACGCGCGCTAGGGGGTTAGTCGAACCAGAGCTCGTGTCTGGGCACCGCGTTCGCAATGTCGATCAGGCGATGCTGGCTCTTGACAGCATGGTCCTGCATCAGCGCGAGTGCTTCATCGATCGTGCAGTCGGCCTGCACGGATACGCGTCCTTGCGCTTGCGCGACCTTGGCGACATCGTCCCAACCCGCCGCTGTCTGATCGGTCACGGCTACGTCTCGCCGAGTTCGCATCGGTCCAGCAGCCGGTCGGCGCCGACAAGAAGGAAGCCGCTGGTCCGCGTTCGGTGGCGTCTCGTTCGAGATAATCGACGGGCTACCACGAGTCGCTCACGGCGATCTTCTCTCTCCGCACGAAGAACAGGCTGGCGATGTCGGAGCCGTTCAGTCGTTCTCATGATCGGCGTTCCGGCGCTTGTCGACCAGGGCCGAAAGCCTTTCACACGAACGAATCTGCAGATGCCGACCGGCGCTGGCACGTTCCATCCGGGATCTTCGCAGCGTCATGGATCGCACGAAGTCATGCAGTAGCCCCGCGCTTCGGCCAGTTGTCCGAAGTGATCTAGGATCGAAGGGCGCTGAAGCGAGGTATAGCTCGCGCCTCTCGCCGCGCCGAGGAGGTTTCAAGCCCGTGCGTGATCTGGGCCGTCAGCACTTCGAGTGCAGTGAGTGCGGTGCGAGAATCCTCGTTGCGTTCAGTGATCTCCCTCCGATCATCACGTTCGAGGGGGATGACGCCAGCACGCAACGCGTCGTGCGTGTCGGCGATGTCGAGATACACCGTTGTCGGGTCACGGGCAGCCGGCACCGGAGCCCGTGAGGGTGCTGAGTTGGCTCGGGTCGTATCTCTGCGCGGAGGTCGGGCCGTTTGCCCCGGGTCCCGATGCCGCGGTCGACCATGACCGTTCCGGTGTTCACACCCGACCCGCGGATTGACGCCTCAAATGTCGCGGCGTTCGCACGGACGGTGAGCGAGCATGTCGTGCGACGCGGCTGCATGGTGATCGACTGCACGGAAGTCGAATGGATCACCGGCGTGGGTATGCACGTCCTTGAGCGGGCATCACGCGATGCGTCGATCACGTTGGTGAATCCAAACCCTGCCGTGCATCTGATGGCCGCGACGTTCGCCGGTGAAGTCCACTGTTGCTACGTCCGGATGTCGACGGTGGTATGTCAGATACAGGCACCTCGTCCAAGGTTGGTGTCGGTGCCGGTCGGAAAGGTTGCCTCCTGATCGGCTCGACCGTTCAGACGCCGCGGCACCAACCGACCGTGGGGGACTGGCTCAAGGCTCTCTCAGCCTCGCCTGCGATCATCAGGTCGTGAGATGGTCGGCAGGCGGCCATCAATCGGTATCACCCGCTGAACCGAACCTGGTCCCTCGCGGTATTCACGCGGGCCTTCGTGCAAGCGAGGTCGTGTCGTGGGTCGACCGACAGGGGCGAAGTCGCGCATCCGGGACGCGCGGACCATATGTACCCCAAGTGTTCGACGCTGTGCCCTTGTCGCGTCCGCGCGAATGGCATAGACAGGGCAGCAATGGCCCTCGAGGACGCCCGGACCGTCGTGATCGATCGTGTCGGGCTACAGGCGTTGCTCGAGGTACTCGGCACGCGGGGCTACACGGTGATCGCGCCGACCGTGCGCGACGGCGCGATCGTGTACGACGAGATCGACTCTATCGACGACCTTCCGGCCGGTGTCACTGATGTCCAGGAACCTGGCTCGTACCGCCTGTCGGAGCGCGACGACGCCGCCCTGTTCGGGTATGCGGTGGGGCCGCACTCGTGGAAGAAGTACTTGTTCCGCCCGGAGACGGTGCTCTTCCGTGCTCGCCTCGATCCCGACCGCGGCTTCGTGCCGACGGAGCGAGGCGACGAGGTTGCTCCGCGTTACGCGTTTCTCGGAGTGCGCGCGTGCGAGGTCGCGGCGATCGACGTCCAGGATCGGGTGTTCCTTCGCGGCTCACATCGTGATCGCGACTACGGGGACCGTCGCGACGGTGCGTTCGTCATCGCCGTGCAGTGTGGCGAGCCGGGCGGCGTCTGCTTCTGCGTCTCGATGCACACCGGGCCACGCACGGATACCGGGTTCGACCTGGCGCTGACCGAGCTCGTCGATGCCGAGCGTCATGAGTTCCTCGTCGAGGTTGGTTCGGAGCGGGGCGAGGAGGTGCTCGCCGACGTTCCCTCACGAGCGGTTCGCGCCGCCGATGTGAATGCCGCGCAGGCCGTCACCGACCGTGCGGCCAGTCGCATGGGCCGGACCCTCGAGGCCGAGGGGCTGCCGCAACGGCTGGCCGAGGTGCTCGAGCACCCGCAGTGGGACGACGTCGCGACCCGCTGCCTCGCGTGCACGAACTGCACACTCGTCTGCCCCACGTGCTTCTGTAGCAGCGTCGAGGACACGACCGACCTCGCCGGCGCCGAAGCGACGCGCACGCGCAAGTGGGACTCGTGCTTCACACTCGACCATTCGTACATCCACGGCGGAAGCGTCCGCGCGTCGACACGCGACCGTTACCGGCAGTGGCTCACCCACAAGCTCTCGACGTGGGTCGACCAGTTCGGCACGTCGGGCTGCGTCGGCTGCGGTCGATGCATCACGTGGTGTCCGGTCGGCATCGACCTCACTGCCGAGGTCCGCGCCTTGCTCGAGCCGACCTGAGCATCGGGACCGCGGCTATGTCGGAACGCACGATCCGCGACCTGCTCGGCGAGCACGAGTTCTTCGCCGACATGGCACCGGAGCACCTCGATCTCCTCGCGGGCTGCGGCCGCAACGAAGTGTTCCCTCCCGGTACTGTTGTGGCTCACGAAGGCGATCCCGCCGATCGATTCCACGTGCTGCGCGCCGGGCGCGTCGCCGTGAGCATTCATATCCCTCAGCGGGAGCCACTCGTGATCGCCACACTCGGACCGGGCGACGTGCTCGGCTGGTCGTGGCTCTTCCCGCCCTACGCCTGGCGATTCGACGCCGAGGCGACGCAGGAGACCCATGCGATCGGTCTCGACGGTGTGTGTCTTCGAGACAAGTGCGAAGCGGATTCCGCGCTTGGCTACGCGCTGATGCGGCGGTTCGCGCAGATCCTCGTCGGGCGACTCGAAGCGACGCGCCTGCAGCTCGTCGACGTGTACGGGACGACCGATGGTGGCTGATCGGGCGGTAGCCGAGCCGATGTTGCCCCGTCCGTATCGCGTGCTCGACGTAAAGGCCGAGACCGCCGACGTGGCGACGCTCGTGATCGCACCGATCGCCGCCGGACCAGTCGCCGACGAACGGATCGAGCCGCGCCCCGGCCAGTTCAACATGCTGTGGGTGTTCGGCGTGGGCGAGGTGCCGATCTCCGTCAGCAGCCTGGGCGCGGACGGCGCGCTCGTGCACACCGTGCGGTCCGTCGGCGTGGTGACGAGCGCGCTCGCGGGTCTCGTCGCGGGCGCCGTGGTGGGCATCCGGGGGCCATTCGGCACCGGATGGGACGTGGAATCGGCGGCCGGGAACGACGCGGTCGTCGTGGGGGGCGGGATCGGTTTCGCACCGCTCCGGCCGGTGGTCGAGCAACTGCTCGCGAATCGTGAGAGCTACGGGCGCATCAGCGTGCTCGTGGGCGCGCGCACCCCTGACGAGATCGTGTTCACCGACGACCTCGAGCAGTGGCCGCAGTCCGGCGGCGGTGTCGACGTGGGTGTCACGGTCGACGCCGCGGGGCCGGACTGGCACGGTCACGTCGGCGTGGTCACCGACCTCATCGCGCGCGCACACTTCGATCCGTCGCGCAGCGTCGCGTTCGTCTGCGGTCCCGAGGCGATGATGCGCTTTGCAACCCGCGGGCTGCACGAACGGGGTGTCCCGCTCGACCACATCAGGCTGTCGGCAGAACGAAACATGCAATGCGCCCTCGTGCACTGCGGCCACTGTCAGCTCGGCGATGTGTTCGTATGCCGTGAAGGCCCGGTGCTCGACGCAGCCCGGTTGCTCCCGTTGCTCGGGGTTCGGGGCCGATGAGCCCCTCGAGCTTCCCTCAGAAGCCGTCGCTCGCGGTGTGGAAGTTCGCGTCCTGCGACGGCTGTCAGCTCACCCTGCTCGACTGCGAAGACGAGCTGTTGACGCTCGCCGGCGAAGTCGAGCTGTCGTACTTTCTCGAGGCCGGACGCGCAACGCCCGGCGGGCCGTATGACCTCTCTCTCGTCGAAGGTTCGATCACGACCGCGGCGGATGCCGCGCGCATCCGCGAGGTGAGAGCCGCGTCGAAGCGCCTCGTGACGATCGGCGCATGCGCGACGGCCGGCGGCATCCAGGCCCTGCGCAATTTCGGAGATGTCGAGGAGTTCCTTGCGATCGTCTACGCGCAGCCGCAGTTCATCTCGACCCTGGCCGACTCGACGCCGATCGCTGCGCATGTGCCCGTCGACTTCGAGCTCCGTGGCTGCCCGATCACGAAGACCCAGCTGCTCGAAGTGATCAGCGCGTTCCTGCACGGGCGACGCCCGAACGTCGCTCCGCACAGCGTGTGCGTCGAATGCAAGACCGCCGGCAACGTGTGCGTCACCGTCGCCCACGGGACGCCGTGTCTCGGCCCGGTCACCCAGGCGGGATGTGGTGCGCTGTGCCCCTCCTACAACCGGGGCTGCTACGGATGTTTCGGACCGATGGAGACGCCCAACCTGACCTCGATGGTGCAGTCACTCCGAGACCGAGGCATCGACGATGGGGGCGTCATTCGCATGTTGCGGACGTTCAACGCCGGCGCTCCCGCTTTCCGCGAAGCCGGCGACGCGCTCGCGGCCGAGACGAACGAAGCGCGGCCGTGACGCACCGAAGCCCGGCGAGCCGCACGCTCAAGGTCGAGGCGATCGCGCGTGTCGAGGGCGAGGGCGCGATGTACGTCGAGATCCACGACGGCCAAGTGCTCGATGTGCAGCTTCGTATCTACGAGCCGCCGAGGTTCTTCGAAGCGTTCCTGCGCGGACGCCGCTTCACGGAGCCGCCCGACATCACAGCGCGCATCTGTGGGATCTGCCCTGTCGCCTACCAAATGAGCGCGTGCCACGCGATCGAAGCGGCGTGCGGAGTCGCCGTCGACGGACCGCTGCACGAGCTCCGGCGACTCCTGTATTTCGGCGAGTGGATCGAAAGTCATGCCCTGCACGTGTACTTGCTCCACGCTCCCGACTTCCTCGGGTACGAGAGCGCCATCGACCTCGCGGCAGATCACGCAAGCATCGTCGAACGGGGCCTCCAGCTCAAGAAGGTCGGAAACGAGATCCTCGAACTGATCGGCGGGCGCGCGATCCACCCGGTGAACGTGCGCGTCGGCGGATTCTACCGAGTGCCTACCCGGCGTGAGCTCGAACCGTTACGCGAACGGCTCTTGACCGCGCTGGACGCGGCGCTCGAAACGGTGCGCTGGGTCTCTGGATTCGAGTTCCCCGACTTCACCCACGAGCTCGAGCTGGTGGCGCTGCGATCACCCGAGACCTACGCGGTCCTCGGCGGCCGCCTCACGTCGACACAAGGGCTCGACATCGCAGCCGACGAATTCGACGATCACTTCGTCGAGGAACACGTTGCGCACTCGACCGCACTGCACGCGCACCTGCTCGAGCGGGGCGAGTATCTCGTGGGGCCGCTCGCCCGGTACGCCCTGAATGCCGCGCAGCTCGCGCCCGAGGCGCGCGACGCCGCGGCCGCCGCCGGACTCTCACCCGACGAGCGCAACCCGTTCCGGAGCATCGTGGTGCGCGCGGTCGAGATTGTGCACGCGTGCGCCGAGGCCCTCCGTGTCATCGACGCCTACGAGCAACCCAATTACCCGGCGGTCGCGGTCGAGCCGCGAGCAGGCGTGGGATGTGGGTGGACCGAAGCGCCGCGCGGCACGCTGTGGCACCGCTACGAGCTTGCAGCCGACGGCACGATCGCCGATGCCCGCATCGTGCCGCCGACCTCCCAGAACCAGCCGGCCATCGAACACGACCTCTTCCACTTCGTCGAAGCCAACGCGACGCTCGACGACGACGCCTTGCGTCACCGGTGCGAGCAGGTGATCCGCAACTATGACCCGTGCATCTCCTGCGCGACGCATTTCCTCGACATGCGGGTGGACCGCACGTGAGCCGCCAGGCGCAGGTCCGGAGGTCATAGCGGAATGAGCGGCGTGGTCGTGATCGGCGTCGGCAACCGGTACCGTCGTGATGACGGCGCAGGCCCGGCCGTGCTCGACGCGCTCGCCGCGACGACGACGGCGCGGGCGGTGCTCATCGAGCTCGACGGCGAACCCGCCCGTCTGGTCGAGGCGTGGACCGGTGCCGACCTCGCGATCGTCGTCGACGCGCTTCGCTCCGACCACGCCGCGGTCGGCACCGTACGGCGCGTCGAAGTCGGCGAGGATGTCGGCGTCCTCGGCAACTCGTCGGGCGCGGCCGGCGGCAGCCACGCGCTGGGCGTCGGCACCGCCGCGGCGCTGGGCCGCGCGCTGGGCCGAATGCCGGCCCGACTCGTCGTGTTCGCAGTCGAAGGCGCGAACTTCGGCCACGGCGAACAGCTGTCGCGGCCGGTTCTTCGAGCGGTCGCCGCCGTCGCGGCGCGGATCGCCGTGGAGATCGCGGGTTGCGGCTGATGTGCCTCTCGATGCCCGCGCGTGTGCTCTCCGTCGACCGCGGCGGACACGAGGCGGTCGTGGACGTCGATGGCACGGAACGACGCGTCTCGCTCGTGGTACTTACGCTCGATGGCGGTACCGTCGAGCCCGGCGCCTGGCTCCTCGTGCACACGGGCCTCGCAGTCGAGACGCTCGACCC
>CAZLEC010000127.1:0-9705 GCA_964558245.1 uncultured Burkholderiales bacterium
TCTCGCTCTGGAAGTGCGCGTAAGGATCGCGGGCACCGTTGTAGTTGTTCTTGACGGCGACCGACGCGAGCATCTCGCGGGTCGTGCCGAACTCGTGCATGTGGCGGGTCGCGAACGGCGCGAAGAGCACCGGCGCGGTCTCGCCGCGGGTGAAGATCGGGTGGCCGGATGCCGCGCGCGAGAGCAAGCCCTCCTCGGTCGACTTGTCGCGCATCTTCTCGACGCCGATCACGAGCACCACATCGTGAACGCCGCTCGCGACCGCCATAGCGCCGACCCGGAACGCGTCGGAGCCCGATGGGCACGCGTTCTCGATGCGTGTGCAGGGAATGCCGACGAGGCCGATCGCGGTCGGGATGGTGTTGCCGCCGATGCCTTCCTGGCCCCAGAGCGTTCCCCGCTGCGTCGCGACGAACGCGGCGTCGACCTGACGCGGCTCGAAGCCCTTGTCGACGCTGGCAACGGCGGAGTCGAACGCGGCCGCGGCCATCTGCTCGTAGCTCTGCTCGAAGAGCTCGCCCATCTTGATCAGGCCGGCGCCCACAACGGCTACCCGGTTCCACGCCATTACGTCAGCTCCCAATCTCTGGTCACGGGCCCAACACCCGCGCTTTGAAGCCGTAGACCGGCACGCCGCGCTCGAACGCGTACTTCCGCAACACGAGCTCGCAGTGGCGGCCGATCGCGACGTCGGATCCGTCGCCGATCACCTGGAGCATGAGCCGCGCGCCGTCCTCCATGTCGAGCACTGCGATCGGCAGCGGCGCCACGAACGGCGCCGGCATCGTGTGGTTGATCACGTAGGTGTGCACGGTTCCGCGACGCGCGAGTGAGACCGGCTCGAGCTTCGGTCCGCCGCAGCTGATGCACGTGGGGTGGATCGAGGGGGGAGTGCTGATGGTGCCGCAGTCGACGCAGCGCCCGCCGAGCAGGCCGAGCATCTCGTCGGCGCCCCGGGCGAACAGCGCGCTCTCGGGCGGCACGCCCATCGGGATCGTCTCGCCGCCGGGAACGAGTTGGCCGCGGGCGCGAAGCAACTCCGCGTACGGCGCGGGGCGACCGCGCTCGATCGCGATGAACACGATGTCGGTGCCCGGTACCGGCGCCTCGACGTTGACGAGCACACCCGTGGTCCGGCCCCCGCCGGTGCCGACGATCGCGACGGTCCCCTCGGTGCCCATCGCGCCGATCGCGCCGAGCAGTGCCGCGGCCGCGCCGGAGTCGCCGACGTTCTTGTACACGACGTCAGACGCGGCCGGTGCGCCCTTTACCTTCTTCGCGACCACGAGACCGAGCCGGCCGTCGGGGTCGGGGAGCGACCACTCCCGGATCGGCTCCGCCGCGAGCTCGCCCGCGACTGCTTCCACGCTGGGAAGGAACATCTCCTCGCGGAAGAGTCGCGCGTCGTAGAGATCGCGGTTGTCGACCTCGCCGTCGCCCCGGTAGCGATCGACGAGGGGGCGTGAATGGCTCACCCGGGTGCCGATCGTCGCCGAGCCGCCTTCGGTCGAGAGCACCACCGCGGCGGCGCCGGCGCCACACCGAGCCTCGAATCCGGTGCCGAGCCCGGGCCGCAGCGCGTCGGACACCACGACGAGCGCGATGCGGGCCGAGCCCGCGGTGATTGCGTCGGTGCCGGCGTTGAGCGCTTCCATCCCCGAGTGCGCCGAGCCCGCGAGGAGCGCGCCTTCCACCGAGGATCGCAGGCCCAACGAAGCCGCGAGAAAGGCCAGGCTCGGGCCTTCGGCAAACGGCGGCCGGCTCGTGCCCCAGAAGATCGCGTCGACCGTGTCGGCGTCGACCTCGGCCGCGAGCAGCGCGGCGGTCGCGGCGTCCCAGGCGAGTGTGAGTGTGTCCTCGTCGGGCGCGCAGGCGGCAATCTGGCCGCGGCCGGACCGGCCCCACGCCTCGCCGATGTCGGCGGCGGTCACTCGCAACGCGGGAGCGGCGGCGCCGACGCCTCGGATCCGGGCGCGAGCTCGGGCCTCGGAACTGGTTGTCATCGATACTCCGAAAACGGCGGGAAATGCGACGGCCGAGCCTAGCGTCGCGGTCCTTTTGTGACCTTTCCGGGCCGCTCGGTGCGGCCTACGCTTTCCGGGGGAAAGGGTGTCTCGCCTGGTCGGGGGAACGGCGTGCAGTGAACCGACGAGCGCGCCTCGGGTCACGCGAGCCGGGCGCCGTCACGCGAGTTGTCGTCGCGATGGTGATCCTGACGGCCGGGCTCGTGAGCGCGGCGCCGGCATCGGCCGCGTCGGCGTGGAACATCGTGCCGAGTCCCAACGTCGGCGGCCCGCCCAGCGGAAGGCTGGCCGCCGTTGCCTGCCCGACCGCGACGCTCTGCTTCGCGGTGGGTTCCGTGCTCGGTGTCAACGCCTCGGAGCCGAACTCCCTGATCGAGCGGTGGAACGGAGCGGCGTGGTCGGCCGTTGTGAGCCCCGATCCGAGTGGAGCGAAGAATGCCGAGCTGAACGGCGTCGCGTGCGCCGATGATTCGAACTGCTTCGCCGTCGGGTACTCCGAAAGCACCCGCAATGGGTCGCGGACGTCGATGATCAAGCGATGGGACGGCGCAACTTGGTCGACCGTTGCGGCCAGCGGCCTCCTCGGTGAGTTGAGTGCGGTTGCGTGCCCGAGCCCGACGACGTGCTTCGCGACCGGAGGGCGGTCCGGAAGCGCCGGCGTGGTCCGGTGGAACGGCACCTCGTGGTCGATCGCGGCGACGCCCACGCTCGGTTTCGATGCGTTCCTCGGGGCGATCGCGTGCTCGAGCGTCTCGAATTGCTTCGCGGTGGGTTCGGATCCCTCCTCTCCGAGAGCGATCGTCGAGCGATGGGACGGCACGAACTGGTCGACCGGCGTGGCTCCATTGCCGCCCGGCGCGGTGAGCGCGGGTTTCGGCGGTGTCGCGTGCACTGACGCCGCGAGTTGCGTCGCGGTAGGTGCGTCCAGCCTCGGTCCACTTTTCGAGCAGTGGGACGGTGCGAAGTGGACGGTCGCGGCGACGTCGGGCGGGGTGACCCCGTCGACCTCTGTCGACGCTGTCGGCTGTTCGAGCGCGTCGCGCTGCTTCGCAGTCGGCTCGGTCTCGAGTAGCGCGGCGGTCGTCCGCTGGGACGGCAAGGTCTGGGCGCCGGTCGCGGTGTCCGGTCCCGGAGCACTGACCGGCGTCGGCTGCTGGAGCGACGCCGGCTGCGCGGCCGTCGGCACAGCCGGGTTCAAGCCCACGGTGGCCGAGCGATGGGACGGAACTGCGTGGTCGGTCGTTTCGACGCCGACGCCCCTGGCCCCGTGGGATGCGCTGATCGGCGTCTCGTGCCGGAGCGTGCTCAGTTGCTGGGCGGTGGGGCGCTACGACGTCGGCGAAGTCGACCTCGACGTCGGCTTGATCGAGCGGTGGAACGGCACGAGTTGGTCAGCCGTCGCGGACGCGCCCAAGAACGGCGGACGTTTGCGGCGCCTGGTCGGTGTCACGTGCGAGAGCGCGAACCGATGCTTCGCGGTCGGCAGCGAGAACTATCAGGACTTCGAGCACACGATGGTCTTGGAGCACTGGGACGGTGCCCGCTGGTCGCAGATCACTCCGAAGACGCCGGTCGGTTTGCGCTCCAGCGATCTGGGTGGCGTGGCGTGCGCGAGCGCGACGCGTTGCTTCGCCGTCGGCTACTACGGCGTCAAAGGGAAGGACCGTTCCCTGGTCGAGGGGTGGGACGGCGCCACCTGGTCGCAAACCGCGAGCCCCAATCCCACCAACGCGCAGTTCGCCGTGCTCTCGGATGTCGCGTGCCCGGGCCCGAAGACCTGCTTCGCCGTTGGTGACTCGCTCGTGCACGGCTCGCCGGTGTCGACGCTCGTCGAGCGGTGGAACGGCAACGTGTGGTCGGTCGTGCCGAGCCCGAACCCGAGGGGTGCGACGTCGAGCGGTCTGGTCGGCGTTGCCTGCACGAGCGCGTCGAGCTGCGTGGCCATCGGCCAGTACACGACCGCGGGCGCGACGAGACCGTTCGGGGAGCAATGGGACGGCTCCAAGTGGACGGTCACGCTCGGGCTGGTTCCGGGCGATGCTTCGTCGGCGCAGTTGTCCAACGTCTCGTGCGCGGCCGCGTCGAGTTGTTACGCAGCCGGTAGCGAGGTCGCGAACAAGGTGACGAAGCCGTTGCTCGAGCACTGGAACGGGCCGAGCTGGTCGCCGGTGTCGGTGCCGATCCCCACCGGCGCGAGCTTCAGTCAGCTCTCGGGCGTCGCTTGCGTCGGCACCTCGGGCTGCGTGACCGTCGGGGTCAGCGGCGCCGAGAACACGCAGTCGACGTTGATCGAGCGGAGGTCATGAGCGCGTGACCTTCACCACGGTCGAGCCACGCGCCGGCGAGCTCCAGGGCTCGCACTGCGCGAGCAGCAACGAGAACTCGGCGGTGTAGTTGCCGGCCTTCGCGTACTCGTGACGAAACGTGTAGGTGAGGTCGGCGGGTTCTGTCTTCGGAGGATCCCAGGGCCCGTATCCCGACACGGCGCAGGACGCGACGCACACAGGAAGGTCCGGCCCGGCACCGTCGCCGAACTGGCCGCTCGGATAGCACCCGGGAGACGCGGCGTACTTGCCGCTGTCGGGATCGGCGATGTGCACGCGGAACGTCACGGTCTGACCGACGAGCGGCTTCGCGGGTGTGCTCGTGATGTTGACGGTTGCCGGCGCGTTCACGAACCTCGGTACGAAGCGAAGCGGGCCGCACGCCGGGTCGTGGCTGTTGTGGCAAGTGAGCGAAGTGGTCGTCGGGCCGGCGCGGCCGGTGACACGCGGGTTCGTCGTGGGGGTCGTGGCCGTCGTTGGTGGCGCGTGGGTTGTGGGCGGAACGGTCGGTCTCGTCGAGGCCGAGGGTTCGGGCCGCGCCGGTTCGGATGTCGTGGTCGTCCCGAGCGTCACGACCCGGCGGTCGTGGTGCGTCTGGCCGACCGCGACGGCCAACGAGCCGCCGAGCAACGCGACCACGACCGCAATCGTCGTCGCGCCGCGAGCCCGCGCGTGCCGGCGCAGGAAGCGGCCGCGCCGAACGACGCGCTCGTAGATGGCGTCGCGCCGGTTCCGCAGCTCGGGAGGGAGCTCTTCCATCACGCCTCCTCGAAACGCAGGTCGAGATCGGAGCCGAGGACCCGCCGCAACCGTTCGATGGCGCGGTGCAGGTGCGACTTCACCGTGCCCGGCGCGATGCCGAGCGTCGCGGCAACGTCGGCTTCGGTCATGTCGACCAGGTAGCGCAACACCACCGCGTCGCGTTGGCGGGTCGGGAGCGCACGCAACGCCTGGGCCAGCGCGAGACGCAGCACCACGCCGTCTTCCGGGGGCAGCGGGGCCGGGTGGACCGGCTGCGGGCCCCGGCGCACCTGCGCGTCGATCGCGAGGTTCGTGACGACGCGCAACACCCAGGCGTCCAGGTGCTCGTAGCCCGCCACTCGCCGCCAGTGGCGGTAGGTCCGGGCCATCGCTTCTGCCGCGAGGTCCTCTGCGAGCGTCGGATCTCCGACGAGCCGCCGGGCGTGGCGGTAGGCCCTCGCGAACAGGCGGTCGAACGCCGCCTCGAAGTCTTCGTCACCGGTCATCTCACCAGATACAACCCGCCGGTGCGGCCGGAGGTTTACCCGGGGTCCCGGAACACCGGGCGTCAAGCGGGGCTCGGAACCTGTCGATAGCCACGGAGTCGCACGCTCTCCGGCGCGAAGGATCGCTCCGGCCGTGCGCGGTCCGCGAGCAGGGAAGCGTGGCGGAGAAGACGATGCACGGACGCGAGCACGAGGTCGGCAAGACGCGGCGGCGCTTCCGCGCGCACCCGGCCCGGTTGGTGCCGCTCCCGGTCTGCGTGCTGTTCGTTCTCGCCCGCCAAGTCGGCGCCATCGCCGACGAGCCGATCTGGGTGCTCGTCGGTGTGATCGGCGTCGTCTGGCTCGCGGCGACCGCGGCCGAGGCCGTGTTCCCGCAGCGAACGACGCTGCGTATCGCCGTCGAGATCGCGTCGATCACGCTCGTGATCTACACGATCGGGTGGGGCGCGCTGCTCGCGATCGGCTTCGTGTTCAACGTCGCGAACCATCTCGACGACGACGGCTCGCGCGTCGGGCGCGCCAGCATTGTCTGCTGCGTGCTCGGCATCGTGCTGGGTGAGCTCGCGGTGACATTGGGCATTGCCAAGAGCTTGATTCCGGAGCCACAAGGGCACGGGCTCGCGGCGCTCGAAGGCGTCGGTGTGTGCTTCGTGATCTGGATGCTCGCGTACACGCAACGTCAGAAGGAGACGGTCGAGACCGACTTGCGCCGCAGCGAGGAGCGCCTGCGCGCGCTCGTGCAGCACGCGTCCGACGTGATCATGGTCATGCAGGCCGACGGCATGATCTCGTACACCAGCCCGGCGTTGCTGCGCCTGCTCGGCTACCGCAGTCTCGAGCGCATCGGCATCGAGATCCTCCCCGACGACGAGATCGCTCGCGCGAACCTCTTCTTCGCCGATTTGATGGAACGCCCGAACGACGTGGCGTGGATCGAGTTGCCGTTGCGGCATCTCGACGGGACGCTGCGGTGGTTCGAAGTCGGTGTGACGAACCGCCTCGACGATCCCGCGGTCTCGGGGCTCGTCTGCAACCTCCGTGACGTCAGCGAGCGCCGGGCCGCGCAGGATCAGCTCACCTTCCAGGCGTACCACGACGCGCTCACTCGCTTGCCGAACCGATGGCAGTTCCTGGAGCGGCTCGAGCAGGCCCTGTTCGACGCGGCCACGCACGACCGCCAGGTCGCCGTGCTGTTCCTCGACGTCGATCGCTTCAAGCTGGTGAACGACACGCTCGGCCACGACGTGGGCGACCGTCTGTTGATGACGGTCGCGGAGCGATTGCAGTCGTGCGTGCGGCCCGGGGACACCGTCGCCCGGTTCGGCGGCGACGAGTTCAGTCTCCTGCTCGGCAACCTGCGCGATCCCGACGTTGCGATCCGGGTCGCGGAGCGCGTGATCGAGGTCATGCGCGAGCCCGTGATCGTGGGCGAGCACGAGCTGTTCGTGTCGGCGAGCGTCGGCATCGCGATCTCGGTCGGGGGCACGGAACGGGCGAGCGACCTGCTTCGCCAGTCGGACCTCGCGATGTACGTGGCGAAGGACGAAGGGCGTTCGCGCTGGGAGCTCTTCGACCCGCAGTCGGCGCCGCACATGATGGAGCGCCTCGAGCTCGAAGGCGATCTGTGGCGGGCGATCGATCACGGTGAGCTCGTCGTGCAGTTCCAGCCCGAGTTGGAGCTCGCGACCGGACGCGTGATCGCAACCGAGGCCCTGGTCCGCTGGCTGCATCCCACGCGCGGTCTCATTGCGCCCGATCGGTTCGTGCCGTTCGCGGAGGAGTCGGGCCTGATCGTCGCCATCGATCGCCTCGTGTTGCGCGAGGCGTGCGGTCGGGCGCGTCAGTGGTCGATGCTCGTCCGCGACACGCACCCGATCGTCGTCAGTGTGAACCTCTCGCCGCGCTTCATGCGCCAGGAAGACCTCGTGGGCGAGATCACGCGTGCGCTCGACGAGACGGGCGTCGATCCGCACTGCCTCCAGATCGAGATCACCGAGCGCAGCGCGTTGACCGACCTCGAGGTCACGAGCATGAAGCTGCGCCAGATCCGCAAGCTCGGCGTGCGGGTCGCGATCGACGATTTCGGCACCGGATACTCGTCCCTCTCGTACCTCAAGCGGCTCCCGATCGACGTGTTGAAGCTCGACAAGTCGTTGCTCGACACGATCGACACCGTGGAGGCCGACGTCGCGATCGTGCAGGCCGCGATCACGATGGGGCACGCGCTCGGGATGAAGATCACGGCCGAAGGTGTGGAGCGGGTGGAGCAGGCCGATCGCCTGCGCGAGCTCGGCTGCGACACCGCGGTCGGTTGGCTGTGGTCGCCGGCCGTACCCCCCGAGCGCCTCGGCGAGTTCGCGATCTCGGGCTTCTCGCTCCGAGGCGTGGTCGCACCTCGCGAGCTGGTGGCCGGTTCCGCTTCCGGCGGCGAACTGGTGCCCATCACCGCGTCGATCTGAACGCAGGTTCCGGAACCGTTTGCATCCTTCCTGCGTCATACTGACGCATGATGCGTGCGAAAGGATTCGCAGCTCTGGCGGTGGTCGCGGCTTTGGCCGTCGCGTCGCTCGCCGTGGTCGCGGGCTTGGGACTCGGCGCGGCGACGACGACCGGCAAGGACTCCGAGCCCGTGCTTCCGGGGTTCCCGATCACCACCGGCCACGAGTCGGCCGCCCGGCTGAGAGCGCAGTTCGAGCAGGTCGTGAAGCACGATCCCGGGAACATGTACGGCTGGTACAACCTCGGTGTCGTGGAGGATTCGGTCGGGCATCACGAGGCCGCGGCCACCGACTACCTGCAGGCGATCGCGATCAAGCCCGATTTCGAGTCGGCGCTCTACAACCTCGGCGTCATCCGCATGCGGGCGCGTGACTACCCGTCGGCGGTCAGCTTGCTCAGCCGCGCGGTGGCCGCCAACCCGAAGGACGCGGTCGCGCACTTCCACCTGGGGTTGGCGCTCGCCAACCTCCACACGCCGGCCGCCGGCGCCCGCTCGAAAGCGGAGCTCGCGGCGGCGAGGGAGATCGCCCCGGGCCTCTTCCAGGGTCGGCTCGACGGGGCGGCCGGAACGACCTCGACGACGCGCAGCCCGTAGATCGCCTGACTGCAACTGGAGGCGGCGGCGGGAATCGAACCCGCGTTTAAGGTTTTGCAGACCTCTGCCTGGGCCACTCGGCTACGCCGCCATCGAACATTTCAGACGTACCGACCCAAGAGCCTCACGCCTCGTCTTCACCCCCAACCGAATGCTTTCGCCGGTTACAGGGTCTTGGCATCCTATTCCGCGGTCATCGCCGTGGTCCGGGTGACGGTGCCAAGGGGCGCAGAGAGCGAAGGTGCCGGGGAGGGGCTCCGCAGAAGGACACCGCCCGCCGGCCACACGCCCGGCTGACCTGGCTGCCGTGATGAGAGAACGGCTCAGGACCTCGCGCCGGCGGTCCGATGATCGGTATGTGGCGCACCACGATGACGACGGCCCGAGTGAGGGTGAGAAGTTCCTTGCTGCGGTTGGATTCCTCGGCTTGGTGGTGGTGCTGATCATCGGGATCGCCTCGGGCAACAAGGCTCTTCACGCAGCTGCCCTCTGGCTCGGAGGTCTCGGGCTGCTCGTGTTGGTCGTCGCCGCTGTGGTCGGGACGACTTCTGCTTCGTGGACTGCCGGGCGCCGGATCGCCGGCCGCCAGCCGGGCGAAGGAGCAGCAACCGGCCCGGAAGCCGCCGGCCCCTCGGGCCAACTGGGCTCCGCGGCCTTGGAGAACCTGGAAAGACTCGTCCGGCTCCGCGACGCCGGCGCCCTGACCGACGAGGAGTTCGACGCCGGGAAGCGGCAGATCCTCGCGAGCCAGTAGAGCTCGTCCAGGTAGGCGACGAAACGCGCTCAGAACGGCACGGGGCGGCACCGAGCGATCTCGGGAACCGGTGCGGATCGGTGAAGCCGTGAAGCTCGGCACCGAGACGACGCCTTCCCGGCGAACGCCCGTGGAGAGTGGACACGTCGGGGGTGAGCCACTACGTTTTGTAACACGTTCTAAAAATGCTCTCTCACCAAAGGAACCGACGCGCATGGAATTCGGTCTCTTCCAGGGCGGCTTCGTGCACCGCGACATGGCG
>CAZLEC010000128.1:0-9694 GCA_964558245.1 uncultured Burkholderiales bacterium
GGCGGGAGCGCGAGTTAGAAGATCGCCGGACCGTCGAGCACGCTGTTGAGCACCCGCAGCGAGTCGACCGAGAGGTCGCCGCCGTGGAAGTCGATGCGATCGATGAAACGGTCGAAGTACTTCTCGTCGTACTCGGCGCCTTCGCGGTCGATCGCGGCGCGTAGGTTGTCGTGGAACTGCTCGTCGGTCCAGTCCTGCCGGGCGTAGCCGATGATGCGCAGGTTCTCGAGCCGTTCGCGGTGCTCGAGCGACAGCAACGCGGGGAACAGCAGGCGGGCGGCCAGATCGCCCGATGCACCGAGTACGACCAGCGTCGGTTGGTTGCTCACGCGATGCCTCCGGGTCAGAGCAGCTGTCGGTTGGTCAGGCTACGGAACGCGAGCCACCCGGGAACGATCGGTAGCCAGAACGTCGCCAGTCGAAACGCCAGCACGCCCGCGACCGCCGGCGCCGAGGCAACACCCACTCCGGTCAGGCCGGCAATCAGCGCCGCCTCGACCGCCCCGATCTTGCCCGGGGTCGGCGCGGCCGAAGCGACCGCCGAGCCGCCGAGATACACGGTCGTGACCCGGAGCCACGACGCATGCGCATGGAACGCCATCAACGCGAACCCGAGCGCGACCACGTAGGAGGCCATCACGAGCAACGAGCCGCCGAGCAGCTGGGCGGCCTTGCGCGGCTTGCGCAGCACGGCGACGAGATCGCGCGCGGTCCGTTCGGTCGGCTTCACGATCCGCTTGCGCCCGAACGACGTCTCCATCACCGCGCCCAGCACCGCGAGCGCGACGACTACGACGACGAGCACGGTCCAGCCGCTCGGAAGGTGCACATGCCCGATCCCGACGTTCCCGAGCAACACCGCGCTGAGCACGAGGGCGAGCACGTGCACGACGAGGCCCGTCGTTCCGTTCAGCGCCACGGCACCGATCGCGTCGTCGCGGCTCACGCCGCTCCGCTGGAGGTAACGCACGTTCACACCGGCGCCGCCCAGGCCCGCGGGCGTGATCTTGTTGGTGAAGCTGCTCGCGAGCTGGGTCACGAACGTGCGACCGAACGCCAGCGGCGCGAGCACCGAACCCGAGAGCGAGAGCGCCGCCGCCGCGAACGTGGAGAAGCCGGCCCCGACCGCGAGCACGAGCCAGATCGCGTCGGCGTGGCGAGCCGCGGTGAGCGTCTGATGGAACTCCCCGACCTGCGGGAGGAGCAAGTTGATCGCGAACAGCAAGCCGACCAGCATCACGATCGTGCGCACGTGCACCCGGGTGAGCGGCTCGAGCTGCACGTGAGCGACGCCGACCGCGTCGGCCGCGGTATCGCGCAACTGGTCGAGCGCACCGTGATGTTCATGCCGACGGTAGAGCCGGCGGGTCTTCGCCGAGAGCGCCAACGGCTGTAACAACGGGAGCGCGGGTATCAGGGCCGCGGGCCCCAGTGCCGCGACGGCGGCGTCGACTGCACGCTTCGGCCCGACGACGAGCGCCGTCGTGGCGAGCACCTCCGCGACGTCGAGCGCGAGCCGGCGGTCATCGGCTCCGACGTGCGCATGGCCGAAGTCGATCAACCACGGTTGGCCCTGCGAGTCGAGGAGGACGTTGTCGAGCGTCAGCTCGCCGTGCGCGACTCGGGCCTTCCGCAGGCCGGCAACTTCGTTCCACAGGGCCGCCAACAACGCGTCGGAGAAGTCTTCGGCGCCGAGGCTGCCGGCACCGTGGCCCTCGATCCGCTCGAGCACGAGCACCGCGGGACCGTCGCCGTGCCGGGTCGCGGCGACGGGCGCGCCCGCGTGCACCCCGGCACGCAACGCGAGAGAAGCGGCCAGCGCCTCGTGTTCCACTTCGTGCTTGGCGCTCGCGAGCGCGCCCTCCTCGTCGGGATGACGAACGGTCACGGCGCGGTACGCCTGGAACAGGAGGTCGGCGTCGCGATGTTCGCGGTCGACCGCCTTCACGAACAGGCCGCGACCGTCGGCAGTCGCGAAGAACGGCGCAGAGGTGCGCGCCGCGACACCAGCCGGCTCGAGCTCGCTCACTGCCAGCCCGCAAGCAGCGAGTGCCGCGCGCACCGCGTCGGGAGCGATCGCATGCGTCGGGGTGCCGACCGCGATGTTCACGGCCGCGCCGATCACCCAGCCGAGCGCGAGCCCACCGATCACATCCACCGGAAAGTGTGCGCCGACGAACACGCGCGCGAACGCGACGAGCACCGCGAGCGTCCACGCCAGGCGCCGCGCCGGTCGGGGCAGGTACGCGGCGGCCACGGCGGCCAACGCGGCGGCGACCGCAGAGTGACCCGACGGATACCCGTAGCCGTGCACCGGCGATCCCCGCACCACCACATGGGCGAGGAGCTGGGCCGGCCGCTCGCGTTTGATCGCACCCTTCAGGACGTTGGCGGCGTAATACGCGGCGAGCCCGGCCGCGCCGAGCTCGAGCGCGAGCCAGAACCGGCGGACGATCAGGGCCAGCGCGACGGTTCCCGCGACGGCACCGAGCGTCCCGAGTTGCATCACCGCGCCGAGCGGAGTCCGCAGCCCGTCGGGGAGATCGTTCACGACGTGGAAGACGTCGCGCTCGAAGCCGCTGATCTGCGCCTGCCGGGCGAGAGCGGCGGTGATCACGACGACGACCGTGCCCACCACGACCCGAACGGCGTCGCCCGGATGTCGCTCGCGCACGGCCCCGATGCTCACAGCGGCATGCTTCCATGCCGCACCGGGTCAGGTGCGTTTCATGTGGCGCGACAGATCACCGAACAGACGCGGATCGAAGATCCGCTCCGCGAAGCGCCAGGCGCCCGCCACGCACTCGAAGCGGTCGTGGTAGATGCCGGCGAGGATCGGATGCAGGCCCTGGCCGGTCACCTGGAGCACGGTGAAACAGCTCCGGGCACTCGCCGTGGCCCCGTCGACCTCCACCGACACGTTGGTGATCTGGTGGAGGGTTTGCGGGGTTCCGTCGTTGTGAATGATGACGGGGTCGTAGGTCGTGCGCGCTTCCTCGGCGCCGCGCAACCGGCGATCGTGGCGGGTCGAGCCGAGCTCCGCGTGCTCGAACAGTCGCGCGACCGCGTCGAGATCACCCGCATCGAGCAGGTACGCATACTCGTGAATCAGCGCAGTGACGCGCTCGACGTCGGTCATGTCGAGGGGGAGCCGACACGAATCGGCATCGTCGCCCAGCCGCGCACGTTGCCGGAGTGCACACGCGTGCAACCGGCCTCGTCGATCTCGTAGCGAGGCATGGCCCGGAAGATCTCCTCGAGGCTGACGCGCATCTCCAGCCGCGCCAACGCCGCGCCCAGACACACGTGGATCCCGTGGCCGAAGCCGAGATGCTGCACCGCCGACACGCGATCGATGTCGAAGTCGTCGGGCCGGGTCCATACGCGCTCGTCGCGATTGGCCGAGCCGAGCAACAGCAACACCTTGGCGCCCTCGGGCATCCGCTCGCCGTGCAACTCGACCGGCCGGGTGAGCGTGCGCGCCATGAGCTGGGTCGAACCTTCGTAGCGGAGGATCTCCTCCACCGCGTCGGGGATGCGGTGCGGATCGGTCTCGAGCTTTCGCCGCTCGCGGGGGAACCGCTGGAGCGCGAGCATGCAATTCGCGAGCAACTTCGTCGTGGTCTCGTTGCCGGCGATGATCAACAAGAAGCAGAACCCGACGACCTGATCGTCGGTGAGTATCTCCGAATCCGCGCCAACCGCGCACAGCGCCGTCGTGAGGTCGTCGGGGGCGTTGCCACTCGCGACCGCGGCCCGCCGGTCGGACACGAAGTCGCAGAAGTACTTGTAGAGATGCGTGGCCGCGGCCACACCCGCCGGAGTGACGTCGGGAATTCCCTCTTCGCGATCGAGCAACGAATTCGTCCAGATTCGGAGCCGCTCCTCGTCGTGCTGCGGCACACCGAGCATCCGCGCGATCACGTCCATCGGGAGTCGGGCCGCGTAGTCGGCGATCAGATCGCCGTCATCCTTGGCGACCAACCCGCTCAGGAAGCTCCTCGCGAGCACGCGGATCTCCGGCTCGAGGTCGGCGACCCGCCGCGGCGTGAACGCGCGGCTCACCAGCCGGCGCAACTCGGTGTGGTCGGGAGGATCCGTGGTGAGGAGCATCGGGAGCGGGTTGTCCTGCTCGAGGGTGATTCCGAAACGCGAGCAGTACGTGTCGGGATCGTGGAGCGCGGCGAGCACGTCTTCGTAGCGCGACAGCGCCCAGAAATTCATCGCGGGGTTGTGGTAACAGGGCGCGTCGTCGCGCAACCGGCGGTAGAACGGGAACGGATCGTCGTGGAACTCGTGCGAGTACGGGTTGAAGTCCGTCATCGTGCGATCTGGCCGCCGTCGACGAGGAGCGAAACGCCGTTGACGTACGACGACGCGTCGGAGCACAGCCAGGCGATCGACTCCGCGATCTCGTCGGGACGCGCCATGCGACCCATCGGCAATCGTCGGAGGAGCCGCTCGCCGTGGTCGGGCTGCGCGTCGAGGTGCGCCCGCATCGGATCCGTCTCCGTTTGGCCGGGCAACACGGCGTTCACCCGTATCCCGGAGCTCGCGTACTCCTGCGCCGCGTGCTTGGTGAGTCCCAGCACGGCGTGCTTCGCCGCGGTGTAGTGCGGCTGGCCCGGCGCCGGCACGACCCCTGCACCCGACGACACGTTCACGATCGCGCCCCCGTGCCCCTGCGCGAGCATCTGGCGCAACTCGTGCTGCATGCAGAGGAACACGCCGGTGAGGTCGACGTCGATCACGCGCTGCCACTCCGCGCGAGTGTGCTCGACGAACGGCTTGGGCTCGACGCTGATCCCGGCCACGTTGCACGCGCAGTCGAGGCGGCCGAACCGTTCCACGGTCGCGGCAACCATGCGGGACACTGCGGCCTCGTCGGTCACGTCGGCGCACACGGACGCGATCCGGGCATCGTCGCCGATCAGGCCGGCCGTGCCCGCCGTTCCGGCTTCGTCGACGTCGACCAGCGCCACCGCAGCGCCCCGGCCGGCGAGCACCTGCGCGGTGGCGCGCCCGATCCCGCCGCCGGCGCCGGTCACGAGCGCGACCCGGCCGCGCAGGTCGTCGGTCACGCGTGGAGCTCCCGGCCGTCGAGGGTGCGCACGGGTCGCGCGCGATCCCGGAGGTACGTCAGCGACTTCACGACCAGGCCGTTGTCGCACGCGGGGTCGCAAGTCGCGAACGCGAGCGCGGCCTCGGCCATCGCCTCCACGGGCTCACACCATTCGGGCGGCAGATCCATCACGGCCAACGCGCCCTCGGTCGCCACGGCCATTTGGGGCGCGACGGCGTTCACCGAGATGCCGTCGGGCGCGAGCTCCGCGGCCAGCGCCTCCGTGAGGCGGTTGAGCGAGGCCTTGCTCGGCGCGTAGGTGGACGCCCGCGCGAACTGCGCGCCGCGCTCCGGGCCCGGAGGCGCCGGATCGGCGATGACGCTCGCGATGTTGACGATCCAGCCTCGACCCCGCTCGCGCATCGCCGGAACCACGGCCTTGGTGAGCAGGTACGGAGTGATCGCGTTCACCTCGTACGCGACGCGCAGCCGACGCTCGGAAGTGTCGCCGATGGGGAGATAGAAGCACGCGGCCGCGTTGTTGACCAGCACGTCGACCGGCCCGAGCTCGTCGGCGACGCGGGCCACCAGCCCCGCACGATCGCACGACGAATCGGAGAGATCGGCCGCGATCGGCCGCGCGATACCGCCGTCGGCCGAGATCGCGGCCGCCACCTCGGCCAGCGAGCCCGCGAGGTGACCGCCCGAGCCCGGCTCGAGGCTCCGCGCCACCATCGCGACCCGGGCGCCCTCGGCGGCGAAGCGGCGCGCGATCGCAGCACCGATCCCCCGGCTCGCACCCGTGACGAGCGCAACCCTGTCGGTCAGTGCATCGCGCATCGCGGTGGACCATAGTGGCGTGGTGCCTCCCCGTCGTTTCCGAGATCGTCTCCGCCGCGGCGTCCGCCGGCGTGGTCCCCGAGTCGCGCTCGACGTCGGGCCCGACCTCGACGAACGCGACGCGGCGCGGGTTCGCGCCGTCGTCACCCATCTCCTCCAACGTCACGACACGACCACCGAACGCGCCGATGTCGCCGCGATCGCCGATGCCTACGGCACGCTCTCGGATCGCGGCCGCATCCGCTTCCTCGCGATGCTCGCCCACGAGTTCTGGACCGACACCCCGACCGTCGACCGCGCGATCGCAACCGTGCAGGCCGCGACCGGTGAAACCGCCCGCCGCGGCGCCGAGCGAGCCTTGCGGGCCGCCCTCACCCCGCGTGCCGCCCGCCTGCTCCAGCTGTTCACCGCCCTCGACGGCGGCGTGAAGCTGCTTGTCGACCTGCGCGCCGACGAGTTGCGCCTGGCCGGCGACCCCGAGATCGGAACCGAAGACGCGACCGCGCTGACGGAGCTGGGCAACGAGCTCCGGACCCAGCTCACCTTGCTGTTCGACGTCGGCCTGCTCGAGTTGCGCCGCATCACGTGGACGGCGCCCGCCGCGCTCCTCGAGAAACTCATCGAGTACGAAGCAGTGCACACCATCGGCTCGTGGGCCGACCTGAAGAACCGCCTCGACTACGACCGCCGCTGCTACGCGTTCTTCCATCCCGCGATGCCCGACGAGCCGCTCGTGTTCGTCGAGATCGCGCTGACGGTCGGCACGCCGTGCGTGCTCGCGCCGTTGCTCGACGCGCACGCACCAGAGCTCGACACCGATCAGGCCGACACTGCGGTGTTCTATTCGATCTCGAACTGCCAGCCCGGGCTCGCCGGCGTGAACCTCGGCACCGCGCTGATCGAGCAGGTCGTCGAACAACTCCGCCGCGACCTGCCGCACCTGCACCACTTCGTGACGCTGTCGCCGATTCCCGGCTACCGCGCGTGGCTCACCAAGACGCTGCTCGAGGGTGACATCCGCGAGCACGAGCGCGCGCTGCTCCCCGCCGCGCCCGAGCGCGTGCTCTCACGCCTGGCGCATGCGTCGTGGGATGTCGACGAAGCGATCGAGCCCGCGCTCGTGGCCTTGTGCGCGCGTTACCTCACCACGATGCGCGACGGCCGCGCGCTCGATCCCGTCGCGAACTTCCACCTGGCCAACGGGGCCAAGATCGCTCGCATCAACTGGCTCGCCGACCCGAGCCCGACCGGCCGCGAGCGTTCGGCGGGCCTGATGGCCAACTACCTCTACGAGCCCGACCACATCGTCGAGCGCGCCGAAGCGTTCGTCGCGCGCGACGAAGTGTCGATGTCGGGTCCGGTCCGCGAGCTGCTCAAGCTCTCCTGAGCTAGCTTCCGGCGCGATGGAGAAGCTGATCTACCTCGTATGGGACCGGCCGTCGCGAGCGGCCGCCGACGTACACGCCCAACTCATCGACGACATCGCGCCGCGACTCCTCGCGTGCGCACCCCGCGGACTGCAGATCGACGTCGACGACGACGACGCGCAGGTCGCCTCGATGGTTCCGATCCCGGCCGACGAGCTGCCCATCCGGGCGCTCGTGTCGATCTGGGTCGACATGCACGACACGCGTGCGCTGTACGAGTCGATCCTCGCCGAAACCGGCATCCGCCGCGCCGGATACCTCGTCACCGAATCGCTCTACCGCGACTACGGCGACAACGAGCACGCCGCACCACGCGACTGGCCCGACGGTCGGCGCTCGCCCGGCATCGTGGCGTTGAGCGTGTTCGACAAACCGGCCGGTGTGAGCGACGAGACCTTCTACGGCCACTGGTACGGGCACCAGTCGCCGATGTCGGAGTGGATGCAGCCCCGTACTCGCTATGTGCGCAACAGCGTCGTGCGCGCGCTCACGCCCGGCGCCCCTCGCTACCGGGCGATCGTCGAGGAGGCGTGGCCGTCGGCCGAGACGCTGACCGATCTCGATGCGTTCTTCGGCGCCACCGATCCGAGCGACCTCAACGAACGGATCCGGATCATGCTCGACAGCACCAAGTTGCTCTTCGACGCCGCGACCATGCGCAACTACACCCTGAGCGAGTACATCCTGAAGACCCTCTAACCAAGTCCGGGTTATTGGAGCTCGGCGGCTTCGTAGGCGAGGAGGCGTTGGTGGTTGTCGTGCAGCTCGGCGCGCCGTCCCCGGTCGTGGGCGAGGTTCACCATCTCGTGGGGATCCTCGGCGAGGTCGTACCACTCGTGCTCCTGATCGGAGAACGCGGCGTCGACGTCGTAGAGCTTGCGGCCCGGGTCCTTGCCCCAGAGACCGGTGCCGGGCTTGCCGCCACCCACGCCGTAGTAGCGCGCGTACTTGGTGCGACCGTCGAAGAAGCCGCGGATGGCGTAGCGCGTGTGGTTGATCCGGTTGGTGTGCGCCGTGTCGTGCGCGAACAACACGTGATCGCGCGGCGTCGCGGCCGGGTCGGCGAGCACCGGCGCGAGATCGACGCCGCGCAACGATGGCTGCGACGCGGGATCGACGCCACCGAGCCCCACGATCGTCGACGCGAGATCCACGTGCGTGCCGAGCGCTGCGGTTTGCGAGCCGGGCGCGGTCACGCCCGGAACCTTCACCACGCACGGCACGTGCATGATCTCCTCGTACACGAACGGGCCCTTCGACCGCAGGCCGTGCGACCCGCACATGTCGCCGTGGTCCGACGTCAGGATCACGATGGTGTCGTCGTAGGCCCCGCTCTCCTCGAGCGCGGCCATCACCGTGCCGAGCGATGCGTCGGCGAGTTGTTGCAGCTTCACGTAGTAGTCGAGGTGGCGCAGCCACGACTTCTTGTCGGACGGATCGATATAGCCCCACAAGCCGTGCTGCTGGTCCCAGCGCCACTGCCGCTGGGTATCGGGCTTGTCGATCAGGTCGTCGCCGAAGTTGGCCGGGAGCTCGTCGCACACCTCGTCGTAGTGGTCGGAGAACAACGGGAGCACGTCGTCGTCCTTCCAGTGCGCGTGCTCGAGGACGCGCCGGGTGCGCTCGACATCGTCGGGGTGGGACTCGCCGTAACGCGGCTGGTCGATCGGGAACCACATCACGTCGTGCGGGTTCACGAGCGCGACCGTCAGGAACCACGGCTGGTCGAGCGTGCTCGCGTTGGCGCGCAACCACCCCGCCGCGTTCGACGCGATGATCGGGTCGAAGTGCACGCCGGTGCCGGCCCAACCCATGAAGTGGCGGTCGTTGCCCTCCCAGTCGGCGAAGCCGTAGGCGGTCATGTCGGGCGAGGGCGCCTGCGAGCAGTGCCACTTGCCGATGTAGCTCGACCGGTAACCGGCGTCGCGCAGGATCGAGCCGACGGTCGGGATCGCCGGATCGAGCTCCTTGTGCTCGGGCATGATCACGTTGTCGACCACGCCGTGCTGCGAGATGTACTGGCCGGTGAAGAGCGAAGCGCGCGACGGCGAGCACGGCGAGCTGTGCGTGTAGTAGTTGGTGAGCTCGAGCCCCTCGGCCCGTAGCCGCTCGCGCCACGGCAGCGACACCGACGGTGGCAACCAGCCCCGGTGACGCTCCTGATCGGAAACGACGAGAAGGATGTTCGGCTGCTTCATCGCGCCGCGCCCGAGAACCCGTCGAGGAAGCCGGTGAGGCCGCTCGGTACGTGCTCGCCGAACGCGAGCTGCTCGAGCACGCCGAGCCCGACGCGGTCACCCCAGCGGGCGCGCATCACTTGCTGGATGTGGATGTTCCACGGCTCGAGGTTGTCGAGCTCCTCCAC
>CAZLEC010000129.1:0-9636 GCA_964558245.1 uncultured Burkholderiales bacterium
CCGAGGGCACGTTCGCAGTCGGCGCGGGCATCGCGGTGAGCGGGCTGACGGCCTACGCGTTCCAGGTCCTGGCCTACCGCCAGCTCACGACGCCGCACAACACGATCGACTACAGCGCCATCTTCGGCCTCTGGGTCGTCGTGTTCATCCTCACGCCCGGGTTCTTCCAGCCGCTCGAGCAAGAGGTCGGCCGGGCGCTCGCGCACCGGCGCGCGCAGGGGATCGGCGGCGCGCCGCTCGTGAAGCGGGCCGCGACGCTCGGCGGGATCCTGGCGCTGTTCGCGGTGCTCGGCTCGGTGGCGGCGATCGGGCCGATCAGGAGTCGTGTCTTCAACCACGACACGTTGCTGTTCGTCTCGCTGTTGATCGGCATCGTCGTGTACTACGCGTCGTACATCGTGCGCGGCACGCTCGCCGGCAACGGGCGGTTCGGTCCGTACGGGACGATGCTCGGCGCCGAAGGGGTCATCCGTCTCGTCGCGACGATCGGTCTGGTCGTCGTGGGGTCGCGCACACCGGGCCCGTACGGCCTCGTGCTCGTGTTGCCACCCGTCGCCGCCATGCTCATCTCGCTGCGCGGTCAGAAGCGGCTGCTCGAGCCCGGACCCACTGCCCCGTACTCCGAGCTGTCGTCGGCGATCGGCTATCTGCTGTTCGGCTCGGTGCTCTGCCAGGCGCTGTCGTACTCGGCGTACCTGGTGGCGATCGCCCTCGAGACCCATGCGCAGGCGACCCGGGTCGGCAAGTTCGCGGCCGGAATCCTGATCGCGCGGATCCCGATCCTCGGCTTCCAGGCCGTGCAGGCTGCACTCCTGCCCAAGCTCGCCCGGCTCGCCGGGGAAGGCCGCGACGACGAGTTCCGCAGCGCGCTCCGCCAACTGGTGATGATCGTGCTCGCCGTCGGGATCGTCGGAGTCGTCGGCAGCTTCACCGTCGGCCACTTCGCCGGTCGCCTCCTCTTCGGCACGAGGTTCACGCTCGGCAACCGCGACCTCGGGCTGCTCGCGGTCGGCAGCGGCGGGTTCATCTTCGCCCTCACCCTCGCCCAGGCGTTGATCGCGTTGCGCAGCTACGCGGCCGCGGCGCTGTCGTGGCTGGCGGGCGCGGTCGGGTGCGGCATCGGCATCCTCAGCGCGCACGACCTCTTCCTGCGCTCGGAGCTCAGCTTCGGCGTGGGCGCGGTGTTCGCGGCGGTGGCGATGCTCGTCTGCCTCGGGGCCCGGCTCCGGTCGGGCGTGCCGATGGGCACCATGGAGCGACTGGTCACGGGTCTGGAGCACGAGCCGCTCGAGCTCTGAAGGCTCCCGGACCTGGTGAAAGCAGACGAGTTCGCCCGTACACTTGCCCCTCCGTGGGCATCGAGGTTCCGGGCGAGGGATTCGTGGTAGTCGAGCATCGGACTCCCGCGCTCCTGCGCCTGGCCCGGCCCAAGCAGTGGGCGAAGAACGTGCTCGTGGTCGCGGCCCCCGGCGCCGCCGGAGTGCTCACGCACGCGCAGCCCGCGTTCCGGACGCTCGTCGCGTTCGTGTGCTTCTGTCTGGCCGCGAGCAGCACCTATTTCCTCAACGACGCGCTCGACGTGGAGGGCGACCGGCGCCATCCTCGCAAGCGCAACCGGCCGGTCGCGGCGGGCGAGGTGAGCCCCCGCACGGCCGTGGTCGGCAGCGCCGCCCTCGCGGCCGCGGCGCTCGCGCTGTCGTTCGCCGCGCGCTGGCAGCTCGCGCTCGTGATCGGCGGCTACTTCGTCCTGCAGATCAGCTACAGCACGTGGCTCAAACACGAGCCGGTGCTCGACCTCGGAGCGGTGGCGTGCGGTTTCGTGCTGCGCGCGATCGCAGGAGGCATCGCGGTGGGGGTCTCGATCTCGCCGTGGTTCCTCATCGTCGCCGGCGCGGGGTCGCTGTTCATGGTCACCGGCAAGCGCAGCGCCGAGCTCCGTCAGCTCGGCGACGGAGCCACGACGCACCGGCGATCGCTCGCGGGGTACACCGAAGCGTTCCTGAGCTACGTGCGAGCCGTCGCGTCGAGTGTCGCGATTCTCGCGTACTGCCTGTGGGCGTTCGAGAAGTCGGCTGCGGTCGGCGAGCAGGCGTGGTTCGAGATCTCGATCGTGCCGTTCGCACTCGGCATCCTCCGCTACGCCTTGCTGCTGTCGCAGGGCGAAGGCGGCGCACCCGAGGACCTCGTGCTCTCCGACCGGGTGCTGCTCGCCATCGGCTTCGTGTGGATCGTGTGCTTCGCAGTCGCCGTGCACGGTGGCCGATGACGACCCGCATCGTGACCGACGACGCGGCGAGCAGCGAAGAGCTCACCGGCTGGGGCCGCACCGCGCCGACGCGCGCCGAGGTATGGGAACCGCGACGCACGAGCGACGTGCTCCGGCTCGTCGAGCGCGCGGCACAGACCTCCGGTGGGCGCGGCATCGTCGCGCGCGGCCTCGGGCGGAGCTACGGCGACGCCGCGCAGAACGGCGGCGGAGAAGTCGTCCGGTGCACCCAGCTCGATCGGATCCTCGACCTCGACGTCGTGAACGGCACCTGCACCGTCGAGGCCGGCGTGAGCATGGAGATGCTCATGCGGACGTTCCTTCCGCTCGGCTGGTGCCCGATGGTCCTGCCCGGCACCCGCCACGTGACCGTCGGCGGCGCGATCGCCTCCGACATCCACGGGAAATTCCGGCACGGGTCGTTCGCCGACTCGGTGAAACAGATGACCTTGGTCACGCCGGAGTGCGGCGCCCTCACCGTCGAGCCCGACAGCGACGTGTTCTGGGCCACCGCGGGCGGCATGGGTCTCACCGGCATCGTGACCGAAGCGACGCTGCAGCTCCAACCGGCCGACACCGCGTACATCGTCGTCGACACCGAGCGCGCCGCCGACGTCGACGACTGCATGTCACGGATGCTCGACGGCGACCATCGGTACCGCTATTCCGTCGCGTGGATCGACTGCCTGGCCGGCGGCAAGCGCCTCGGGCGCTCCGTGCTCACCCGGGGCAATCACGCCCTCCTCGCCGACTTCACCGCCGCGCGACGCGCGACTGCTCGGCAGTTCTCACCGCGCCCGCTCCTGAGCGTGCCGCGATGGATGCCCAACGGCTTGTTGAACCCGATCTCGACCCGCGCCTTCAACGAATTGTGGTTCCGCAAGTCGCCTCGCAATCGGCGCGGCGACGTCCAGACGATCACCACGTTCTTCCACCCGCTCGACGCCGTGCTCGACTGGAACCGCATCTACGGCTCGCGTGGCTTCGTGCAGTACCAGTTCGTCGTTCCGTACGGGGCCGAGGCCGTGGTGCGCAAGGTGCTCGAGCGCCTGAGCGCGCAACAGTGCGCGTCGTTCCTCGCGGTGCTCAAGCGCTTCGAGCACGACAGTCGCGGCCTGCTCGGGTTCCCCGCGCCGGGCTGGACGCTCGCCCTCGACGTGCCCGCCTCCGGACCCCAGGTCTCGGCCCTGCTCGACGGCCTCGACAGCCTCGTGGTGGAAGCGGGTGGACGCGTGTACCTCACGAAGGACTCGCGCCTGCGCCCGGAGCTCGTGCCCGCGATGTACCCGCAACTCGATCGCTGGCGCGAGATCAGGTCGGCGCTCGATCCCCGCCACGCGTTGAGCAGTGACATGGACCGGCGCCTGCACCTCACCGCTTGACACGAACACTGCGGCTGCGACCGCTCCGGCCCTTGATGGCCCGAGTGGTTATACGAGGGGCGCGACCCGGCCCGCGAGACCGACGGCGGGGCCGAACAGGCGCCCCACCGCGCTGCCGAAGAACGGTGCGTCGCCGAACGTGAACACCGCGCCGTCGGCGAACAGCAAGACGTAGCCCTTGCCCGTCGTCGAGGCCGTGAGCGACACACACGGCGCGGACCGGAAGTGGCTCACCCCGGATCCGAGGAACGGCGCGTGACCGAAGCAGAACACCCCGCCGTCGGCCGCCACGATCCAGTAGCCGTCGTTCTGCGGCCGGGCCGCCATGCCGACGATCGGCTGGTTCAGGCGGATACCGCCCGTCGACCCGAAGAACTTCGCGTCGCCGAAGCAGAACACGCCGCCGTCACGCGCGAACAGCCAGTAACCCTTGCCGGTGGAGGTCGGGGTGAGCCCGAGCACCGGCGCGTTCAGACGCAGCCCGCCCGTCGACCCGAGGAACTTCGCGTCGCCGAAGCAGAACACGCCGCCGTCCCGCCCGACGAGCCAGTAACCCCGGCCGGTCGGAGTCGGCGCCATGCCGACGATCGGCTCGTTCAGGTGTTGGGCGCCGGTGGAGCCGAAGAACTTGGCGTCGCCGAAGCAGAACACACCACCGTCGCTGCCGAACAGCCAGTAGCCGCGGCCGGTAGGGCGCGCGCTGAGCCCGAGGATCGGCGTTCGCGACGCGTGCGCGGTGGCTCCGCCCGCGTTCGGGAGGTTGCCGAACGCGAGCAGCTGACCGGCGCTCGACGCGATCCAGTAGCCGGTGCTCCCGACCGCGAGCCGCGCGCCGACCTCCGACCGCAACAGCGGCAACATCGCTTCGACGGTGTCGCCCGGGCACGCGGTCGCGTACGTGTCGCGATGGCCGCAGATGTTTGCGAGATGCGTGACGCGCGCGCCCTCGCTGTTGACGAAGGGCGCCGCCCCGACCGGGTCGAGGCCCCATCGCGCGCACTTCCACGTCATGAGCGTCACCAGCGCCTCGACCATCGCCGGCGTCGGCGCCACGTCGCTGTAGTCGCCCATGAGCCCGATGCCGATGGTGTCGACGTTGAAGTGCAGCGCGTGCGCACCCTGAACGTTGAGCCGGTCCCGCTCACCCGTGTGCGCGATACCGGCCGGATAGTCCTGCGCCCAGCGGCCCTCGTAGATGCGTCCGTGCGGATCGATGAGCCAGTTGTACGCGATGTCGATGTAGCCGTTGTTCACCTCGTTCATGAGGATCCCTCGGGCGAGACCGGCATAGTCGGTGATGTCGTTCGGCGTGCCGGTGTGGTGCACGATCAGCTTCCCGATGGCCGAGTTGAACTCGGGATCGCCGCGCCGCAGGCTTTCGTTCGCACCCCACTTCGCACGCGTGACGATCGGCGGGACCGGCCAGTCGAGGTCGGGCGCCGACACGAGCTCGGCGCTGCTCACGTCGACCAGGCCGCGACGATCACCGACACGCGCCAGGTACGGAGCCGTCGCCACGACCGCACCCGCACCCGCCGCGAGCTGGAGCGCGGCGCGTCTCGTGAGCGGAGGTCCGGGCGAGCGCGCCGACACGCGATCGTCGCGCTCGGCGTGCGTTTCCTCGTGCGACACCGGGTCCCCCAAGCGATCCCCGCGGATCCTTCGGTAGCCCCCGCCCGCTCTCACGATACCGAACGCCGCGCGGCCGTTTTCCGCGGGCGCGCGACCGTGCCCGGCCGCCACTCGTGCATCCCGGGCACGGGCCGATGTGCTACGAACCTCCGGTGCCACCCGTCGCCCGAGGTTCCGCGGCATCCACCGACCAACCGAGCGTCGCGATCGACGTGACACCGCTGCTCGGCGCGCGCAGTGGCATCGGGAACGCGGTTGGCGAGATCCTCGCGGCGCTGCGCGAGCTCGAGCCCGCGCAACCGGTCGTCCCGTACACGCTCAGCCTGCGCGCGCGTCGCTTACGCGGCGACGCACCTGCCGGCACGCGCTTCGTCCCGTGGCCCGCACGGGTGCTGCTGCGCTCGTGGGCGCGCGCCGACACTCCGCGCATCGACCGCTGGCTCGAACCGGCCACCGTCGTCCATGCGACGAACTACCTGGTGCCGCCGAGCCGGCTGCCGACGCTCGTCAGCATCTACGACTGTTCGTTCGTGCGGTTCCCCGAGCTGTGCACGCCCGAGGTGCGGGCGCTGGTGCCGATCGTCCGGCGGGCGATCGCGCGCGGCGTGACGGTGCACACGAGCTCGGAGTTCGTCGCGAACGAGATCGACGAGCTCTTCGGTCCGGGGCTCGCGAGCGCCGGTCGACTCGTGGTGATACCGCTCGGGACCCCGGAGCTGGGCGACGTCGCGTGCATGCCCGCCGCGCTCACCCGCGCGATCGGCGGCTTCCCGTTCGTGGTGGCGATCTCCACGCTCGAGCCGCGCAAGAACCTGCCCCGCCTCGTGCGTGCGTTCGCGACGCTGGCCCACGATCATCCCGATCTCCGTCTCGTGCTCGCCGGTCGCGACGGCCCCGACCGGCCTGCGGTCGACGACGCGATCGCGCGACTGCCGAGCACTGCGCGTGACCGGGTCGTGCTCGCGGGCCACGTCGACGACGCGGCGCGACGCGCGCTCCTCGATACCGCGTCGGTGCTCGCGTACCCGTCGATCTACGAGGGCTTCGGATTCCCCCTGCTCGAAGCGATGAGCGCCGGCGTCCCGGTCGTGGCGGCGCGCGCCGGATCGATCCCGGAGGTCGCGGGCGACGCCGCCCTCCTCGTAGAACCGACCGACGAGCGCGCGCTGGCGGCCGCGATCGATCGCGTCCTGACCGACGACGCGACCAGGACCGACCTCGTCGCACGCGGCCGCGAGCGGCTCGCGGTGTTCTCGTGGCCGAAGACCGCACGGGCGCTGGCCGCGTGCTACCGGCAGCTCGCCGAGCGCGGGCGATGAATCCCGAACCGGCCCACCCGATGAAGGTCGCACTGCACGCCGGACAGCTCTTGCAGCCGGTGCCGGGCGGGATCGGCCGGTACACACACTCGTTGCTGCGCGTCCTGCCGACCGTGGGCGTCGACGTCGTCGCCTTCGCCGCGGGCGCGCGGCCCGCCGGAATACCGCGCCGCGCGGCCTGGATCGATCTCGGCGCCCCGCACGGGAGCATCCGCTACGAGTGTTGGCACCGGCTGGGGCGGCCGGTGGTGAAGCTCGACGCCGACGTCGTGCACGCGCCGAGCTTGGTCGTACCGCCGGTCAACGACGCCGCGCTCGTCGTGACCGTGCACGACATCGCGTTTCTCCGCGTGCCGCACGTCACCACTCGCCGGGGGGTCTCGTTCCATCGCCGGGCCCTCGACGTCGCCCGCCGGCGCGCCGACCTCGTGATCACGCCGTCGTCGTTCACGCGCGTCGAGCTCATCCGGGAAGGGTTCAGCCCCGAAGACGTTCATGTCGCGTTGCTCGGCGTCGATCCGCCGCTGTCGCGCTCCGACGCCGACATCGACGCGACGGTCGCGAACGTCGGTATCGACGCGCCGTACGTGCTGACGGTCGGCACGATCGAGCCGCGCAAGGATCTGCCGACGATCGCCGACGCCGTCGAGCGGATCCGGTCGCGCCAATACCCGAACCTGGAGCTCGTCGTGGTCGGACCTCCCGGATGGGGGAAGGTCGAGCGCATCGACCGTCCGTTCGTCAAGGTGCTCGGTGAGCAACCGTGGTCGGTCGTCGACGCGCTCGTGCGCCGCGCCGCCGCGTGCTGCATCGCGTCCCGCTACGAGGGTTTCGGCCTGCCCGCACTGGAAGCGATCGCCCGAGGCGCACCGCTGGCCGTTGCCGAAGGCTCCTCGATCGAGGAGGTCGTCGGCGACGCGGCGCTGCTGTTCCCGGTGGGCGACGTCGAGGCGTGTACCGAGGCGCTCGAACGTCTCATCGGCGACGAGGAGTTGCGCGCGGCGCTCGACACGCGCGGACGCGCGCGCGCCGCCGAGCTGACGTGGAAGCACTCGGCCGAGGCCCACGCCGTCGCCTACGCGACGGCAGTCACACTTCGCGCCCGACACGACCGAACAACCCGACCGTGAGCGTCGCGTCAAGTGCGCCCGGCCGAGCGAACCCCCGTAGCATCCGAGCGATGCGGGTACTCCTCGACGTCTCGGCGGTACCCGACCGCCCGGTCGGTGCCGGGCACTACACCGTCGCCTTGGCCTCGGGCCTCGCGGCACGCACCGACGTGGAGCTGCACCTGCTCGCGCGCCGCAACGACCATGCGCGCTGGAGCCGGATCGCACCGGCGGCAACCGTGCACGGAGTCGCGCCGGCCCGGCGTCCGGCCCGGCTGGCTTGGGAGCAAGCGCGCGGGCCCGCCCTCGCGAAGCGGCTGCGCGCCGACGTGTGGCACGGTCCTCACTACACGATGCCGGTGCGGGCAGGTATCCCGACCGTGGTCACCATCCACGACCTCACGTTCTTCGACCATCCCGAATGGCACGAACGGTCGAAGGTCGTGTTCTTCCGGCGGATGATCCGTGCGGCTGCGCGGCGGGCCACCGTGCTCGTCTGTGTGAGCGAGTACACGGCCGATCGCCTGCGCGCCGTCGTCGATCCCCGGGGCGACGTCGTCGTCGCATACCACGGAGTCGACCACGATCGATTCGTGGCCAAGGGCGACGACGACGCCGATCTCGCAACACTCGGCGCGCACGGCATCCAGCCGCCCTACATCGCGTTCATGAGCACGATCGAACCCCGCAAGAACGTCCCGACCCTCGTGCGCGCGTTCGCCCGCGTCGCCGAGTCTCGGCCGGAGCTCCGGCTCGTCCTCGCCGGTTCCGACGGATGGGGCGCGCGCGCAGCACGCGACGCGATCGCGGCGAGCGGCGTCGCGACCCGGATCATCCGACCGGGCTACCTCGCCGACGCCGACGTCCCCGCGCTCTTCCGGCAAGCCGCCGTCGTGGCGTACCCCTCGTTCGAAGAGGGTTTCGGCCTCCCCGCACTCGAAGGGCTCGCCTGCGGCGCACCCGTCGTGACGACGCTCGGCTCCGCGCTCGCCGAGGTCGCGGGCGACGCCGCGTTGCTCGTTGCTCCCGACGACGACGCCGCGCTCGCCCGCGCACTGACCTCCGCGCTCGACGACCCCGGAGTCGCGGCCCGCCTGCGCGCCGCGGGCCCGGTGCGCGCCGCCGACTTCACGTGGGCTCGGTGCGTCGAACAACATGTGGACGCGTACAGGCATGCAACGACGGCGGGGGTTCGAGCGTGAAGGTGCTGATCACGGGCGGGAGCGGATTCGTCGGCCGCTACCTGCATGCGCATTGCTCCGAGTCCGGTGACGACGTCGTGACGATCGACCACTCCGGCGCCGACCCCGTCGACATCACCGACCGCGACGCGATCCGTCACTCGCTCTCGCATCACCGGCCGGAAGTCGTCTACCACCTCGCCGCAATCTCGCACGTCGGAGAAGGTTGGGACGATCCGACCGCCGTGCTCCGAGTGAACGTCGAAGGAACCGCGCACGTGCTCAACGCCGCGCACGACTTCGGCGTCCGTCGCGTGATCGTGATCGGCAGCGCCGAGGAGTACGGGCAAGTCGACGAACGCGACCTGCCGCTGCGCGAAGACGCGCCCCTCCGGCCGTCGAGCCCGTACGGCGTGAGCAAGATCGCCGCGTCGTACCTCGCCTTGCAGGCGTACCTCGCGTACGGACTCGAAGTCGTGCGCGTGCGCGCCTTCGGCCACACCGGCCCCGGACAGTCCGACCGCTTCCTCGTGCCCGCGCTCGCACGCCGCATCGCCGTCGCCGAGTACGAAGATCTCGACGAGATCCGCGTGGGTTCGATCGAGCCGGTGCGCGACCTCAGCGACGTCCGCGACGTCGTGCGTGCCTATCGGCTCCTCGCGCAGCACGGCACGCCGGGCGAGGCCTACAACGTGTGCTCGGGAACGGGCGTGTCGGTACGCGAGGTCACCGATCGCCTCGTCGCCG
>CAZLEC010000130.1:0-9577 GCA_964558245.1 uncultured Burkholderiales bacterium
AGCCGCCGTCGAACGCGTCGAGCCGGCGGTCGACGTACATCGGCGCGTCGAGCGCCCGCGCCGCGTCGCCGTCGGGGCGGCTCCGCAGCCGGCCCGCGAGCAACCGCTGCCCCGCGTAGCCGGCGCCGGCGAGCCCGCCCGCGGCGCCGATCGCGATCCCGGCGATCTTGGCGATCGTGCCCGGGCTGCCGATACGGCTCATGGCCCGTAGACGCGGGGCACGCGGGGACCGATACCGCAGACGATCGTGTAGGCGATCGTGCCCATCGCCCGCGCCCACGACGCGGCGGTGACCTCCTCGTCGCCCTGACGCCCGATGAGCACGACCTCGTCACCGACCTCGACCGGGAGATCCCCGACGTCGAGCATCAGCTGGTCCATCGTGACGGTGCCCGCCATCGGGCACCGGCGGCCGCGCACGAGCGCCACCCCGCCGTGGTGGGGAAGCTCTCGCGGCACGCCGTCGGCGTAACCGATGGGCACCGTCGCGATGCGACTCGGGCGGGAGGTCTCGTAGCGCAAGCCGTACGACACGCGCGCACCGGCCGGTACCGACTTCACGTGCGAGACGCGCGCCTTCACCGACATCGCCGGCACCAACTCGACCCGACCCTCGAGCTCGTCGGCGGGCGCGAGCCCGTAGATCCCGATGCCGACCCGCACGAGGTCGAACCGCGCGGCCGGCCAGTCGAGCGCGCCGGCCGTGTTGCACGCGTGCACGATCCCGGTCGGGAGCCCGTGAGCCCGCAACGTTGCCAGCACGTCGTGGAAGCGCGCGAGCTGCTCGGCCGTGAACTGGTTGCCGGGCTCGTCGGCCGCCGCAAGATGCGTGCACACGCCGGCGAGCTCCAACTCGTGCCGATCGACGACCTCGGCCGCCAGATCGACGGCTTCGTCGACGCGGCAACCAACACGATGCATGCCCGTGTCGACCTTCAGGTGCACCCGCAACCGATCGTGTGATCCCCGATCGGCCACCGCCTTCGCGAGCGCGTCGATCCCGGCGAGCGTGTACACGACCGGCGTGAGGCCGTAGCCGACGACGCTCGCCGCCGCTTCGGCGACGGGCTCCGACAGCACGAGAATCGGCGCGTCGATGCCGGCTTCGCGCAGCTCGATCCCCTCTTCCACCAGCGCGACCCCCAAGGCGGCCGCCCCGGCTTCGAGCGCCGCCCGCGCGACCGGCACCGCGCCGTGCCCGTAACCGTCGGCCTTCACGACCGCGAGCAGCTGTGCCGGCGCGCAGTGCTCGCGCAACGCGTGCACGTTCGCGCGCACCGCTCCGAGATCGATCTCGGCCCACACGGGCCGGTAGGCGCTCGTCACGCCCGCGCCGAAGCGTTCGGCTGCATTCACGTCTCCCACGGATCGTGTCGGGTCCGCAACACTTGAAGCGTACGGGGTAGGGCGCTCACCAGGTCGGAAGCAACGACGTCGGGGGCGGTTGCGGCCGCCTCCGCCGCCCGCCCGTGCACGTACGCGCCGGTCGCGGCCGCGTCGAAGGGCTCGACGCCCTGGGCCAGCAGTCCTGCGATCACGCCCGTGAGCACGTCTCCGGTGCCGGCGGTGGCGAGCGCGGGACCACCGGTGCGATTCACGATCGCGCGGCCATCCGGCGCGGCGACGACCGTGCCCGGTCCCTTCAGCAACACGATCACGTGCAGTCGCGCGGCCAGCTCGCGCGCGTCGCCGACGCGATCGTCACCGACGGGCCGGCCGGCAAGACGCGCGTACTCGCCCGCGTGGGGAGTGAGGATCGCGAGCGGCAAGCCGGCTGCATGGCGCGCCGACAACGCTGATGGATCGACTGCGATCGCGTTGAGCGCGTCGGCGTCGACGACGACGCTCGCGTCGGCCTCGGCGACGATCCGGCGGACGGCGGCCTGCGTGGTCTCCTCGCGACCGAGCCCGGGACCGATCGCGAGCGCCCGGTAGCGGGATACCTCGTCGAGCACCGCAGCCACGGCGCGCTCGTCGAGCGCGCCGCTCGGCGTCGCGGTGAGCGGCCGCGCCACGAGCTCACGGCCCGAGACCTGCGCGGCGGCGTCGGGACCGGGCACCGCACACACGACCATCCCCGCACCGCAGCGGAGCGCGGCGGTTCCCGCGAGCAGCGGCGCACCGACCATGCCGTTCGATCCGCCGACGACGAGGCAGCCCGACGACCACTTGTGCGACTGCGCGGCCCGCCGGGGCAACGAAAGATCGCGCACACCGAGCACCGCGAGCTCCGACCGGCCGGCGACGTCGATGCCGATGTCGACCACCGAGACCCGGCCCGCGAAGCTGCTTCCCGGCTCGAACAGCAGGCCGGGCTTGAACGCCGCGAAGCAGATCGTCTCGTGCGCGCGCACGGCCGTGCCGGAGACCACCCCGGTGGCGCCGTCGACACCCGAGGGGATGTCGACCGCGAGCACTCGGGCCGTCGCCGCCTTCAGCGCGAGCGCGACCATCTCGGCGTCGTCTGCGAGCCGGCCGCGAAAACCCGTGCCGTACATCGCGTCGACCACGAGATCCGAGCGGTCGAACGCGCGGCGGAGCTCGACTGCGCCGAAACCATGTTCGAGGAGGAGCTCGTCGACGCCGACGCCCGCGCCCCGCAGGATCCGCGCCGCGACTCGCCCGTCGGCTCCGTTGTTGCCCTTGCCCGCCACGACCGTCACGCGCCGGCCGTACGCACCCCCGAGCATGCGCCGCGCGTGCCTCGCGACCGCGCCTCCTGCCCGTTCGATCAACACCGGCTCCGGCGTACCCGCCGCGATCGCGTGCTGGTCGGCCGCGGCCATCTCGGCCGGCGTCAGCACAGGTTGCATCAGGCCACGCGCCGCGCTGCGATCGGCGTCGCCACTCGTGCTACTTCCAGTGCTCGGCCAGACTCACGACCGGTTCGGTCAGCAGCTCCACCAGGCCGATGGTTCCGAGCACGTCGTCTTGCATGACCGGCTCGAACTCCGTCACCTGGTCGGCGATGGCGCGGTAACGATCGCGGTAGCCCTCCAACACCCGGCGCGCCTCGTCGGCGCCCAGGCGATCGAAGATCCGCACGTGCAGCAGGGTGATACCCGTCGTCTGGTTGCCCTTCACCTCGGGCACGTGAACCAGCACGCGCTGGTCGTACCCACGCGCCACGGTCACCAATCGCTCCACCGCAACCCGGTGCTTGGTGCCGCGCAGCGCCGGATGCTCGGCGGTGCGGGACGGGATGTCGCGCGCGATCCCGCCGCGGTCGACGACCCGGATCGTCGCGTCACCGCGCGGATCGCCCTCGATGCGGTAGCGCGTCCAGCCGATCACCGACTCGACCGCGCCGTCGAGCGCGACCAACGTACGCAGCGTCGCGTAGTTGAAGCTGTCGCGAGCCGCGCCGGTCGCGAGCACCTCACGCACGAGCGCGACCCGGAGCAACGTCTCGTCGGAGCGGGAGATGCCGACGGTGACGGTCTTGGCCTGGTGCTTGATCGCGTCGACCGGGCGCGTCAATTCCTCGATGGCTTTGGTGAGCGCGTCGGTGAGGTCCTGGATGACCACACTCGGCGTCCCGACCTTGCCGAAGTCGACCTGGTAGGCATCGAGGTGCGCAACACCCGTCGCGTAACGCAGCATCGACGCGAGCTGCACCGCAGTGCGCGCTTCGAGGCTGCCGTCGTAGTTGCCGGCGCGCAAACCGTCGAAGAAGCGTTGGGCGAGCGGCTCGAGATCCCCGACGATCGACGCGAGTGGATCGTGGTCGAGCGCGGCCGGCGAGCCGACGAGCGCCTCCATGCACCCGCGCGCTTCGCGCAGCGGGCGGGCCGAGGCGTCGATCGCGAGCGCGGCCTCGTAGCCGAACAGATGGCCCGCCAGCGCGCACAGCACGAATGCCAACGACGAGTTGACCCTCGGGACCGGAATCATCTCGGTCGCGACCGACATGAAGCGGGTCTCTTCGTCGTCGGCGATCACGATCGGCGCGGCCTTGTGCGCCCGGTAGATCGCGACCTCCTTGGCAACGTCGTCAGCGTTCGAACCGTGCAGACCGGCTGCACAAACGAGGATCATCGGCTCCGACGAGAGGTCGATGTGCTTCTTGTCCTCGGTGACGTCGCACGCGATCGCTTTGTAACACAGCTCCGAGAGCTTGATCCGCAACTCGTGCGCCGCGGTCTGGTTGACACCGTTCCCCACGATCGCCCACGACCGACGCGACAGCGCGTGCCGCTGGGCCGCGAGCGCGATGGCGGGCCGGCGCTCGAACACCTCGCGCATCGCCGCCGGCAGCTCGCGCAGCGCGGTGAGCAGGTCGCTGCGATGGGCGCGATCGGCCGCCGAGTCGGCGCCGAGCTCGGTTGCGAGTCCGAGCGCGAGCAGCACGCCGGCCGCCAACTGCGCGTAGAACGCCTTCGTGGACGCGACGCTCATCTCCACGTCGCGGCCGTCGGAGGTGTAGAGCACGCCGTCGCTCTTGTCGACCAGGTCGCTCTGGCGCCGATTGACGATTGCGACAACGACCGCGCCCCTCGATCGCGCGAGGTCGACGGTGCGGTTCGTGTCGGTCGTCGTGCCCGACTGGGAGATCGCGACGACGAACGCATCGCTCATGTCGTCGGCGAGCTCGAAGCCGGAAAGCTCGGTCGCGGTCAACGCCTCGACCGGCACGGAACGCGAGACGAGCGCCTCCCGCAGCACCCGGGCCAGGCTCTGCCCGGCCACGTGGGCGCTGCCCTGACCGATCACGAGCACCCGGCGGATCGTGCCCGCTCGGAGCCGGTCGAGGATGGCAGGCGTGAGCGTCTCCGACGGGAGCCGCACGTCGAGCCGGCCGTCGCGCTCGACGATGCGCCCGCGCAGTGTCTTGCGGAACGAGTCGGGCGACTCCGCCATCTCCTTGAGCAGGTAGTGCGCGGCGTTGCCCCGTGCGACGTCGCGCGTCGTGATCTCGGGCGTGTGCAGCTCGGCCTCGCTCACCGGCAGCGGCCGACCGTCGTACGACTGACGAGCCAGACCGCTGACCGAGCCGGCTTCGCGCGCGTCCACCACGACGATCTGACCCTGCGACGCGGGATTGCCGGGCTCGAGCATGGTCTCGCCGTCGAGGCGCAGGAACCGGTCGCACTCCTCGACGACACCGTACGGCTCGCTCGCGACCACGAAGCAGTCGTCGCCGAGGCCGACGTAGAGCGCCTGACCACTTCCGCGCAGCGCCAGGAGGATTTGATCCGGGTTCGCGCCCGCGATCGCCCCGATCGCGACCGAGCCCTCGAACGACGCGACCGTCGAACGGAACGCCTCGACGCTCTCGACACCGGACGCGATGCGGCGGGAGACGAGCGCCGGGATGACCTTGGCGTCGGTGGTGATCTCGGGCGGGAGCCGCAACGACTCGAGGGCCTTCAGGTCGGCGTAGTTGTCGACGTCGCCGTTCAGCGCGGCCGTGACGTACGGGCCGGTCGAACCGATCTCCTCCTGGTTGAGCGGGTGCGCGTTCGGCTCGGAGATGATCCCGATGCTCGCCCAGCGGGTGTGGGAGAGCACCGCGGTGCGCGCCGTGTCGGAGCGCAGCGCGATCCGCAACAAGTCGTCGTCGCGGATCTGGGCGCGCAGGCGGGCCGTGTTGTCGCCCAGCTCGCCGATCTCGGCCGCGGTCTTGTAGACGAACGCGAGGTGACCGTCGGCGACGCGCACCGAGCCCGACGTGAACAGCGGGTCGGACGCGCGGTCGGCGATGAGCCGGGCGACGTCGGCGTCGTGGAGATCGAGGTCGTGACCGGCGACGAGCACGTGCAGCCCGGCGGAGTCGCGGCCGCGAACCTCGAGCCGATCGAGCGCCGAGAGCGCGACCTGTATCGAGTGGTAGCCCGCGAGCGCGCCGAGGCCGAGCGGACCGCGGGCCGCGAGGTCTTCGACCGCGCGAGCCGTCGCGAGCCGGTCCCATTGGAGCGCCCACACCGCGTCCTTGCCCGCGATGAGCGCGGCGTTGCGCGCCTCGATGTCGTCGGCGTCCTGCGTGGCGGCGCCGGCCGCGTCGTCGAGCCGATGCTCGATCGCCACGAGACATTGCGCGAGTTGGGTGGCACGGTGGTCGAACGCGGCGCTCATCACCGGTTCGGCGATCAGCGCTCCGGCGGCCAGCGGGCCCCGCAACGCCCGGGCGACGGCCTGCACCGTGGCCGCGGCCTCGCGCAGCGCCCCCGCGTCGCGGTCGACGTCAGGGGCCGACAGGCGTGCGACCGCCGCGTCGAGCTCGTTCAGCAGGGGCGCGAGCTGGGGCGGCGCGCCGGTCAGGGGGCGCCGTACGACGGCGATAATTCCGCACATAGGGGTCACAGTGTAGAAGCGCCCCGGACCCTTCCTTGACCGTTCGGCCTCCTAGACGGCCTCGAGCGCGGCCCGCACCCGAGCGGCCGCGGAGGCGGCTTCGGCTTCGGTCGGCGCCTCCACCATCACGCGTACGACGGGTTCGGTTCCCGAGCTGCGCACGACGAGGCGGCCCCGGTCGCCGAGATCACCCGCGACCTCGCGCACGGCCTGCTGCACCCGGGGCAGGTCGAGGTCGACGCCGGGCGCGACCCGCACGTTCACGAGCACCTGCGGCAGGCGGGTCATGGCCCCGGCCAGCTCCGACATCGGGACGCCGCGCCGGGCCAGCAGGTCGGAGACGATGAGTCCGGTGAGCACGCCGTCGCCGGTGGTGGCCAGATCCGCGAAGACGATGTGGCCCGACTGCTCGCCGCCGATCGCGAGGTCACGAGCGGCCATCGCCACGATCACGTTCCGGTCGCCGACGGGGGTCTCGACGATGCCGACACCCGCGGCGGCCAGTGCGCGCCGCAGGCCGAGGTTCGACATCACGGTGACGGCGATCGCGTCGTTGCGCAGCATCCCGCGCCCGTGCCAGTCGAGCGCGGTCATGACCATGAGCTGGTCACCGTCGACGAGCTCGCCGTGCTCGTCGACCGCGAGCACGCGGTCGGCGTCACCGTCGAGCGCGAGCCCGAGGTCGGCGCCGTGCGCTCGCACCGCGTCCTGCAGCGACTGCGGGTGGGTCGAACCGCAGCCGGCGTTGATGTTGCGACCGTCGGGCGCGGCGTTGATCACGTCGACGCGTGCGCCCGCGGCCGCGAACGCGCGCGGCGCGAGCTCGGACGCCGCGCCGTTGGCACAGTCGACGACGATGTGCACGCCTTCGAGGCGCCGGCCGTCGAGCGCACCGAGCAGGTGCTCCACGTACGCGTCGAGGTCCACGGTTCGAGCCGGCGCGGCCACCTCGGTCGGCGGGCGCGGCGCGGCGGCCGGCGCGTCGAGCTGCACCTGGAGCTCGACCTCGATCGCCCGCTCGACCTCGTCGGCCAGCTTCCGGCCGTCGCCGCCGACGATCTTCACGCCGTTGTCGTTCCACGGGTTGTGGCTCGCCGACACGATCGCCGCCGGTACGCCGGTGCGTTGGGCGAGGAACGCGATCGCCGGCGTCGACGCGACCCCGAGCGACGTGACCCGCGCGCCTTCTGCTGCGAACCCGCGAGTCAGGTCGGCGTCGATACGCGGCCCCGACTCGCGCGTGTCGCGGCCGATGAGGAACTCGTCGGCGCGGATGACGCGTGCGGCCGCCCGCGCGAGCGCGAAGACGAGGGCAGGCGTGAGATAGGTGTCGGCGTCGCCGCGAACACCGTCGGTGCCGAACCGCAGCACGCGCGCTCCGGGATTACCGCTTCGAGTACTGCGGAGCCTTGCGGGCCTTCTTGAGGCCGTACTTGCGGCGTTCCTTCTCGCGCGCGTCACGTGCGAGGAGACCGGCTTTCTTCAACGCGGGCCGGGTGTCGGGATCGAGGGCGATCAGCGCCCGGGCGATCCCGAGCCGGATCGCGCCGGCCTGGCCGCTCACACCGCCGCCGTCGAGGGTGGCCTCGACGTCGTAGACCTCTTCGGTCTGGGTGAGGCGCAGGGGCTCCTTGGCGATCACCTGGTGGGTGAGGATCGGGAAGTACGTCGCGAACGGACGGCCGTTCACCGTGATCTTCCCCGTGCCGTTGCGCACACGCACGCGCGCGATGGCTTCCTTGCGCCGACCGGTCGTCTGGATCAGGGGCTTGGGCAATGTCGTCCTTTGAGCTCGGCGTCAGGCGCTGGTGCGCGCCCGCGAGCGCGCCGGCAATGGATGGTCGACCGGCTGTTGTGCCGAGTGCGGGTGCGTCGGACCGCCGTACACCTTCAGCTTCTTCAACATCTGCCGGCCCAGCGGACCTTTCGGAAGCATGCGCCGCACCGCGAGCCGCACGACCTTCTCGACGTCGCGCGCCATCATGTGCTCGAGGCTCTCCGTGCGGATACCACCCGGGTAGCCCGTGTGGCGGTGGTACAGCTTGTCGGTGGCCTTCTTCGGGTCGATCGCGAGCTTCGACGCGTTGATCACGATCACGTGGTCGCCGGTGTCGAGGTGCGGGGCGTAGATCGGCTTGTGCTTGCCGCGCAGGAGGGTCGCGATCTCGGTGCTCATGCGTCCGAGGACCGCGCCTTCGGCGTCGATCACGAGCCAGCGCCGCGTGATGTCGGCGGAGCGGGGCGAAAACGTGCGCAACGTGAACAACTCTCTTCGGTGGGTGCGGGGCCGGTGACGCGGCCATCCGGCGGGCATCCGGCGAACGAGCCAGGATAGCGGGCCCCGCCAGAAGATGGGAAACCCGCCTAATCTCCCCTCTTGTGACCAGCGCCATCACGAACACGCCGCACCAGATCGCCGACGAGCACCGGGAGGCGGCCGATCGGGCGCTCGAGGTGTTGCTCGACCCGGCCCTCGAGCCGATCGTCGACATGGTGCTGACCCACCGCGACGGCCGCTACGAGGCCCTCGCCGCCGGCGGCCGGGTCACGTTCGAGCGCACGCCCACGGGAGCGTTCGTCGAGGTCGACCACGCGGGCCGCAATCCCCTCGCCGACCAGTCGACCGACCGGTTCGTCGGGCTCGAGAACGAGCGCCGCAACCTCCATCCCCACCGCGACGTGAACGCCTACCCGTTCGCGTACGAGCAGACCGCCCAGCTCTTCGACGCACCCGCCGCGCCCGACCTGTGCGTGATCCACTCGGCCGCCCACAACTGGGCCGACCAGGGCGGTCACCTCGGCGAGCACGGCTCCATCGGGATCGTGCAGGCGCGGGCCCCGATGGTCATCGGCGGCAAGGGCGTGAAGTCGCTCGGCGTCATCCCCAGCGCGGCCCGGCTCGTCGACACCGCCCCCACCATCGCCGCGTTGCTCGGCTGCGCGCCGCGTCCCGACGGCAACTACGTCGCGGTCCAGGACGGCCGGGTGCTCACCGACGTGCTCGATCCTTCCGAGCGTCCGAGTCATGTCGTCGCGTTCCTCTTCGACGGCACGAACTCCAACGTCCTCTACGACATGTGCGCACGCGGCGAAGCACCCAACGTCGCGCGCATCATCGAGATGGGTGTCGCCTTCGGACACGGCGCGATGTCGTCGCTGCCGACCGTCACCCTCGCCAACCACACGTCGATCATCACCGGCGCGCATCCGGGGCATCACGGCATCCTGAACAACGCGTGGTTCGACCGCGCGACCGGCGAGCAGGTCATCACCAACTCGCAGG